>JBAZQT010000127.1:0-2913 GCA_041645055.1 Methanoregula sp.
TAATTTTTTTTAAAAAAAAATGTGCCGGTTTTTCCCGGCAACGTATTCTGTACTATCGGTTAGTCGTACCGGTGTTGGTTTATCCCGCCTATCCAAAGTGTAATTATGGGGATTAAAATTCCCACAATAATAATTGCCATGCCAATGGGCTCATCACCAAATGGTGGCATGTACATAACCCAGATACCATTTGCTACTACAAACAACCCGACAAAAAAGCTGATCACTTTTATTATTGCCTGAATAATCCTTCCTCCTTATGCTAGGATGTGAAGCCAAAGTAAAAAAGGACTTCTCTCGTCCACGAAAAAATGACAGGATTTCTACGAATCGGCCACCTTCATAGTCAGCCATGAAACCGCCTTCTCCCCGATTGCCTTTTTATCATCCGCTGTGTTCTCGTGAGTGCCCCTGCACATTTTTTCACATCCATGAACACAATCCGTATCTCCCTGCTCTTTTCGTCCGCCATCTCGGTCAGGCCGTCAAAGATAATGTAATCAACGGGAGAGCCGATAAACCGGGCATCCGCAAAATTGAACGGGAACTCGGGTAATATTGGCGCCATCTGTTCTGCAATTTTTCCTTTGAGCGTGGAACGTGCGCGATTCACGGAGTCTTTTCGAATCTCACCTTCGGTCTTGACCTTCCCCGTTTCCAGGTCCGCCCGGTATTTTCCCTCTATCGCGGTAATCTGCGCTTTTATAAAAAAAAACCGAGCGCAAAACCGGGAACAAACGAAACGATGATAGGGATAAGAAAATCATCAAGCGGCATGACAGGAGGGTTGGCGATGCTGCTGTAACTCGTTTGAGATAGCGGGCCGCTGATGATCCTTCACGACATAAGGTTACAACGGATTTGTTAAGAGACTGATAATTTTTTCCTTAACGGTTCGCTCTAAGCCGGGAATTGTCCGGATATCTTTTACTGCATCCACATGGTCAATGAGGATTTCTCCCGATGGCTCAATATCCAGGTTCCGCAAAAATGCGGATACTACGCGGGTAATGCAGGTAAAATTCACGTCCCCTTTTCTTCCGGCAACCGAAAAAAGTAATCCTTTTTGTCCCTGCTTTCCCCCATATATCGCCCGCTCTGCATGGTAAGCCTGGCACCGGTCAATGACCAGCTTGAGCCCCCCGGTAACGGTATTTGTGTAGACGGGGGAACAGACAATAAAAAGAGACGTCTCCCGGATCGCATCGATGATCTCATCCATGTCATCGTCAAAGACACACGAGCCGGTGTTATAACACTGGTAACACCCGATACAGCAATGGATGCTCAAATCATGCGGGTAGATCACCCGTATGGTTTTACCCAGATCGTGAGCGGCCTCCACAGCCCAACCGGCAAGAATACTGCAGTTGCCATCCCCGCGGGGACTTCCCTGTATCACGACCACATCCGGGGAAGGGGCACGCGTGTGCCGCGATTTCTCTGGCCAGTGTTGCTGGAAAAATAAGGCGGGATTTGTGCGGAGTTGATCTTCCCAGTCCTCTGCGGTCTTTAGGGCAACGGTCTCTGCCTTTAAGGGAACCAGCGGCGAGTACTCATACGAATTTGTCCTGAATACTGCGCGGATCTTTTTTTCGGTTAAAACAGAGAGCGTAAACCGGATCATCCCGGGATAGAGGGCGGAAAAATCCTCGCGGTGCAGCGTAAGCGATACGCGATTGGCACCATCACCAATCTCCCTGATAAGGATGAGTTCACGCACAGGTTCCATTACCGGTACTATCACACCGGAAGGCAAAAATGCTCCGGCAGGATCTGATACTACTGCTGAACCAGGAAATTGTGAGAAAAGCAATAAACACTGCCATCATTAGTTTTCATAAATATAATGTGGTGATTACCGTTTCTTTGACCCCCATTCCTTTTCGCATCGAAGCCTTAACGCAGGAGCGCAACAGTCTCTTTGAATATCCTGTAGAACGCCTTGCCGGAATTATCCGGGAAATTAAATTCCGCTGCACATCCTGCGCAAAGTGTTGTACACGGGAGTTCAACGGGCATGTATTCCTGCTTGACCGGGACGTGACGGCAATAAAAGCCATTGATCCCGATGCGCTCGAACCAGCTCCGTCACCTGAGTTCTGCGACCAGAACGGGACATTTTATGTTTCGGGATATGCCCTGCGGACGCAGGATGATGATAAGGGATCCTGCTGGTTTTTGGAAGAGGGCAAATGCCGCGTCTATGATAACCGGTTTACCATCTGCCGCGTCTACCCGTACATGCTCCACCGGGAACCTGACGAACATGGTACCGTGGACTGGCGACAGTTCTCCGGGCTTGACCTGCATGGGGAATATGATGCTGTTATCCCGGAAGACGAGAGTCTCGTTCTCGCCCGTGAGACAAAAGAGTACGAGAACGCGTTTCTCACGCAGGAGATCCAGTTCCTCGAATACATGCAGCACTATTTCGCCCGCCACCATCTCCGCCACGTGCAGAAAATATATGACGACCGTCTGAGGGGATTTTTAAAAGGCGATGAGATCACCGTTAAGGTATATTACGACGGGGGACTCGAAGAGCACAGGATTGTAAACGGTTAAAAATAAAACTCATTTTTCCGGCTGTTCATCCCCGACCTGATTCCAGAACCGGGTGAGGACACGCCAGATCTTTTCTTTCAGCGCTCCCACCGGCTCATGGGTTTTTTCCCGCGGGTTGTCGCTATTTCTCTCAGGTTCATAGAGTGCCCGGTTGATCTCGATCTGGATCCATGGAATACCCTTGTGCCAGTAGTGGGCGTTTGAGATAAAACCGCCACGGAATGGATCGTTCAAGACAACTTCACGGTCAAACGAGAGTTCACTGCGGAACGCATCGGCAAGAGCCGTGATCCAACCGGCGGGGCAGGTGGCAATACTTCCCTGCCGGGAATTTCCTCGCGGGTC
>JBAZQT010000128.1:0-2897 GCA_041645055.1 Methanoregula sp.
CATTGGTCTTCGGGTTTATCGTATCTCTCTCAAGTACGGCAATCGTGATGAAGATCCTGCAGGAACGCGGAGAAGTAGATACTATTCAGGGCCGTACACTGCTTGGGATCCTGATCTTCCAGGACCTCGCAATCATCCCGATGATCCTTATCACGCCTTTCCTTGTCGGCAGCGGTGGGCCCGACCTTGAGCACCTTCCCATGCAGATGGGAAAGGTAGCCGGGCTGTTGATTGTCATTATCATTATGGCCAAGTGGGTCATTCCGGCATTTCTTTTCCGGGTTGTCCGGTTGAGGAGCCGGGAACTCTTCTTCATCACCATAGCCGGTATCTGTGTTCTCATCGCGTGGCTGACCAGTGAGGCGGGGCTCTCGGTTACGCTTGGCGCTTTTGTTGCTGGCCTGATCATCGGTGAATCGGATTATAATATTGACGCGCTCAGCCACATCATCCCGTTCCGGGATGTTTTTGCTGCGATCTTTTTCCTCTCAATTGGCATGCTCTTAAACACCCGGATGGTGCTCGATAACATGTACTGGGTCGCGTTTATTGTTCTCCTCATTATTGGTGTAAAAATTCTGACCGGTGCTTTTGCAGCTGCAGTACTTGGTATGCCCGCACGGGTATGCATATTCACCGGCTTTGCCCTGTGCCAGATCGGGGAATTCTCTTTTGTGCTGGCACAAAGTGGCCTTGACTCAGCACTAATCCCCATAGCGGTTTACCAGTTGTTCCTTGCAGCTGCGATCATCACCATGGCCCTGACACCGTTTGCCATGAATGCTTCCCCAAAAGCAGTCGATATATTGTACCGGCTGTTTCCTCAAAGAATTTCTCGCAACGCCATAGAAAATGACATGAACGATAATGGGAGTGCGGCACTCTCTGATCACATCATCATTGCTGGTTATGGGGTTACCGGAAAAAGTGTTTCAAGGGCAGCAGAGCTCACGGGTATCCCGTATGTTGTTATTGACCTGAACCCGGAAATTATCAAACAGGAGAAAGCAGCACGGCGCACCCGGGTGATTTTTGGCGACGCAGTCCAGGAAGAAATACTTGAACATGCCGGGATACGGAGGGCACGAACGCTCGTAGTCGTTGTATCTGAAGAGATTGCAATACCCCGGATTGTTCACCGGGCCCGCTCACTTTCTTCTTCAGTCTATATTATTGCGCGGACCCGGCATATCCGTCATGCAAAAAAACTGCTGGATCTTGGTGCTGATGAAGTAGTGTCAGAAGAGTTTGAAGCAGCCCGGGAGATCTTTACCCGTGCTTTGAGGAAATACCAGTTCCCCGAGACCGAGATTACCAAAATTGTCGATCGGCTCCAGGCATGGGGTTATGGCAAATTCATAAAAAATGCAGAGAATAATCAGCAGGTATCAGGAATGGATACTCCGCTGCACTCCCTGCGGATTCATACAATCTTTGTTGAACCCGGTTCCACCGCTGCAGGAAAGACCCTGGCAGAACTGGATTTAAAAAATGGTTTTGGTATTATGGATTATGGGTTTCGCAGGGATGGGGTCACTACCATGCAACCAGATGAGGCCATCTGCCTGCAGGAAGGAGACGCGTTGATCATTTTTGCATCCGATGAGAAAAGCGAAGATATCCGCCCCCTGTTTTCCGGTGGATAATTTCCGGGTGAAGGCTTCCCTGTTCAGATACGGTCCAAAGGCATTCATTTTTTCTGCCTGTTTTTTGCCAGTCCCATCATTTTTGCATTCTGCACCACAACATTAAAGATCGATTTTATCACTGCACCACAATAAATTTCATTTGGTGCACCCATGCAAAAAAATAAGAGGTACCCTCCCAATTTGCTAGTATATACAACGTGGGGTTGTGGTGCATGAGCGGGAAATATGAACAGGCATTCCAGGAAGCAGTATCCAATCCGGAAAAATTCTGGGGAGCTGCGGCAAAAAAGGTCACATGGTTCCGGCAATATGATCAGGTTCTTAACCGGGATAATCCGCCCTTTTACCGGTGGTTTGAAGGGGGCATGGTCAATTCGTGTTACAATGCTCTTGACTATCACGTCGAGCATGGACTAAAAGATCGAATCGCATTGATCTACGATAGCCCGGTAACAAAAACTGTAAAAAAATTCACGTACGGGGAGCTGCGGGAACTTGTCGCGCGCTGTGCGGGAGGTTTGCAGGCGCTCGGAGTTTCAAAAGGGGACCGGGTTGTGATCTATATGCCCATGATTCCCGAGGCAGTGATCGCGATGCTTGCATGCGCCCGGATTGGGGCTATCCACTCTGTTGTCTTTGGGGGATTTGCCTCCCGTGAGCTTGCTACACGGATCGAAGATGCCAAACCGCGTGTCATTGTGTCTGCCTCGTGTGGTATTGAAGTCAATCGGATAATTCTCTATAAGCCCCTGCTTGATGCAGCTCTTGCGCAATGCTCCCACAAACCCTCAAAATGCATCGTGGTTCAGCGCAAAGAAGCACCGGTTGATCTTGTTCTGGACAGGGATTTGTCATGGGAGACTCTGCTGGAGTCAGAACCCGTTCCCTGTGTACCCGTGAGTTCAACAGATCCGCTCTACCTGCTCTATACTTCGGGCACCACCGGAAAACCCAAAGGGGTGTTAAGGGATAACGGGGGGCACCTTGTCGCACTGACCTGGAGCATGGAGAACATTTACGGTGTCAGGTCCGGGGAAGTGTACTGGGCTGCGTCGGATATTGGATGGGTGGTCGGTCACTCCTATATTGTATACGGACCGTTGTTTTACGGGTGTACGACCATCCTTTACGAAGGGAAATCGGTAGGAACTCCTGATCCCGGCGCATTCTGGCGTGTCATTGCCGAACATGGTGTATCGGTATTATTCTGTGCACCTACGGCGTTTCGCGCGATACGTAAGGAAGACC
>JBAZQT010000061.1:0-17179 GCA_041645055.1 Methanoregula sp.
CTGATATACCCGTCCCGCTCCTCAACGGTAAACATCCGCATCTTGTGGGCGACTCCCCGTGTGAGCCGGATATGGGGATCCTGGTCAACACCAACCGGCACAAGGGTCGGAGCAGGTTCCCGGTCAATCTGGGGGTACAGGATATCGGCAACCTGCGTGATCACGCTGTCCGCGTGGGCGATATCGGTCTCCGGTGAGAATCCGTAGATCGCCGAGAGATCCGAGAAATTCACTTTCGTTGCCGCTTCGAACGCGAGATCCTTGAGCCGTTCGTTCCTGCTCTGGAAATACGTGGTTCCCTCAAATCCAAGCGCATACAAACAGGCGAGATACTCTTTCCCATATTCCCGGCATTTTTCCCAGGAAAGATCCCGGACCGCATGTGCCTCCCGGTCGGCGATAGTCACGTACCCGTTACCGCCCTGCTGGACGTGCCAGACCACTTCCTTCATCACCATCAGGTGACCGAGATGCGGGTGGCCGCTTGGCATGAACCCGGTGAGGATATGGAAAGGCGTGCGGTTCCGGATCGCCATCGCTATCGGGCGATAGTCCCGGTGGCCGACAACAATGTTCCGCCGCATAAAATAAGGAACGGAAGGGAGATCAGGAAGTACCGAAGCGATCGGATCGATACCAAAATCGGCAAATGTTTTTTCGATGTCGAGAGACGGTGTACTTGACCAGGGATTTATCTGCGGTTCTTGCATGAAAGGTGCTCACAGTTTGATTCGTGCAAATTCCACGAATTGGATTCCGTTACTATGTACAGCGCCAAACAACATCTTCTTTTTGACACTGTGCGCCATGCGGACCGAACGGGAGATTGTGCTCATGGGCATGACCGCATCCTTCTCCACTGCATGTACAAGAAGATCAGAGTGCACATTCTTTCCGCAGTAGACCCGGAAGTGGTGACCGAACTTGTAGCCGGTCCGAGGAGTATAATCGTGCGACCGGAGTTCCGTATACACCTTATCTTTCTCAGGAAGTTCCGGGTCATTCTCGCGAGCCAGTTCAAAATATTCAGAAGTACTGACAAGGTCATCTCCTTTACGGAGGTCGAGCATGCCTTTTCCCATGAGATAGAGCAATTCAACCGGAGAGAGCATGAGCCGTTCATCATCCAGGCGTTTGCCAAAACCTGATATTTCAAGATCGGATGGGGGACTGATCCTGACCATGGCAGATTTTCCGATCAGTACTGCTTCATGTTTCGACAGGGGCGTTAACGGCGTGCAGGCGTCGGCCAGTACCTGCAGCTTGATCTCGTAATACGTGAGCTCTTCTTCGTCATCGACAACCGCAAGAACATATTGTTTGCGCATATTGCGCGAGGCAACCACTTCTTCGATCAGTTTGGTAAACCGTATGGGATCGCGTTCCGAGAGCACGCGGACAAGGTAGAGGGATTCCCCGGTGCCGGGTTTCTCGCCGCGCCGGAATACCCGGAAATCGTGCGGACCGGTCTGCACTACGTACCCCCGTTCGCGGAGGTCGCGATACACCAGAAAACTCCGCAGGAAATTACGTTCGCTGGCAAATTCTGAAAACAGGGTATCGAATGTATAGCCATCCAGGGTAATTTTCAGACGGTGGATGAGATAGAGCGCCTCCTGGGGTGCTAGTTTCACGCCATCCTTTTCCAGACGCCCATAACCGCTCTGCTCGTAGAGCACACGCCCGTCCTTTCCCACCCGCACCGCAGTGCCGTCAAATGTTGCCTTCACTACCGGATATATTGTGTTTAGGTAATAATAAGGGGCACTCTGGACGCCCTGTAAATTTCTGCGCGGTTGGGAAAGACCTGAGCGAAATCCTTATGAATTACACAAACTCGTTTCAATGGCTATAAAAGGGGTAAAAATCAATGTGTATAGTCAGATCGTATCTCATAAGTATGCTTATTTGCACGTCCCCGAGGGTGAATCTCATTCCGGGAAAATTTGGGTAATACTATAAGATTGATCGATCACCCACACCGGAATCATTTAACAGCCAATAAGCGGCGGAAAAATGAAGGTGAATGATACCAACGACCCTGGATGCCGACGTAAGAGCACGATCAACCTTGCAGGTTTTCTTGCACGGTCTTCTGCAAACGGACCCGGCATCCGGTCAGTCGTATGGGTGCAGGGATGCCCGATCCATTGCGAGGGCTGTTTCAACCCGCAGTTTTTGCCATTTTCTTTAGCACACCAGGTGACCCCTTCAGACCTTGCCGAGATTATTTGTGTACAGGAAGGTATTGACGGGGTGACGTTCTCGGGCGGCGAACCGTTTACCCAGGCAGACGCGCTGGGAGAACTCGGTGAAACGTTGCAGCACCGTGGCCTTTCGATTGTCACGTTCACGGGGTTTTCTCCTGAACATGTTCTTGAGTCGACCCGTCCTGCATGGCAGCACCTGCTCGCGGTAACCGATCTCCTGATTGCCGGTCCCTATATCCCGTCCCTGAAATGTGATACACCATGGATTGGTTCATCGAACCAGAAGATCATTCCACTCACAGATACTATCACCCTGCCCGCACCCTGCTCTCCCGCACCAGGACACGTTACCGAATTCACGATATTTGCTGATGGTACGCTCACTGCCACCGGGTTTCCCGATGGACGGTTTGTCAAAGCGCTTACACATCGTTGCAGGGGGGTATGACCGCATTATGTCGCACTTCAGCCGCATCCGCACGCAGTTCCGTCACCGGGAAGCCCTGATCCAGTGTCTAGAGGAATTAGGCCACACGGTCGAAACCGATACTACGATTAAGGGGTATCACGGGCAGCATACCGTGGATATCGCCGCAAAACAATCCGACGGTTATGGGGTGGGTTTTGTGAAAAATACTGATGGCACCTATGATATGGTTGCCGACTGGTGGGGAGTATCCGGCACCGGCCAGAAAAAAATTGCCAGCGATTTAAAACAACAGGCAGAGACGATCCAGAAGGAGTACGCGAGGAAGATGGTGCTTGAACAGACGGCAAAGGATGGGTTTGAGATCGTGTCGCAGACAGAAGAAGCAGACGGGACCGTGCGGATTGTCGTGCGGAGGTGGACGTAAAATCATGCAGCACAAAGAGCCGGATTTCGCACGAAAATTAAATGTCTCCCTGCGGGCCCGTGTCACGTTAATCGTCGTGATGACTCCTGAGGAAGAGCGGGTGGTCGCGCAGGTAAAAGAGGTTTGTGAGAAATGGGAGCCCCCGCGCCAGTGCATTGCCTGGGACAGCGTTGATGGGTTCTCGGTTGTCTGCGGAAATTCCGGATTTCTGGCCCAGTCCCGCGATCCCCTCACGGCCCTGGACGATATGGCCAAGAGCGACGAGAATGCGGTGATCCTGCTCAAGGATTTCCACGAGTACTGGAATAACCCGCAAGTGAAACGTAAGATCCGAAACTTCTCCCAGAAGTTCAAGTACAGCCGCCGGACTATGGTGATCGTTACGCCAGTGCAGCGAGTGCCTGAAGAGATTCGCGACGAAGCCGTCCTCATCCACTTCCCACCCCCCGGCGCCCCGGAACTCTTAAAAGAACTCGACACCCTCCTTGCAACGAGCGGGATTACCAGTTCACTCTCAGAAGCGGGCAGGGAGAAACTCATCCAGGCCGCACTCGGGATGACGCTCAACCAGGCCCGGCGCTCCTTTTCCCGGGCAATAGTCACGCACGGTACGCTCGATGACCGCGATATCGACGCCATTATTGCTGACAAGAAAGATGTCCTGAGCCAGTCGGACGCACTGGAATTCTATAGCCTGACGGAAAATCCCGATAATGTCGGGGGTCTTGCCCAGCTCAAGGACTGGCTCCGGCTGCGGGAGCGGGCGTTTACACAGGAAGCCCGGGACTATGGCCTCCCGGCCCCCAAGGGTATTGCTCTTATCGGGATACCGGGGACCGGCAAGAGCCTGACGGCAAAGATGATCGCGGATCTCTGGCACCTGCCCCTGCTCAGGCTCGATGTGGGCGCATTGTTCGGGAGCCTCGTTGGGGAGTCTGAGGAACGGACACGCCGGGCACTCTCACTTGCCGAGACCATCGCACCGTGCATTCTCTGGATAGATGAGATAGAAAAGGCGTTTGCATTCGGCAGTGGTGATGCCGGCACCAGCCAGCGGGTGTTTGCCCACCTGCTCACCTGGATGCAGGACAAGACCGCTCCTTGTTTTGTTGTGGCCACGGCAAACAATATTGCTGCACTTCCCCCAGAACTCCTGCGCAAGGGGAGGTTCGATGAGATCTTCTTCCTCGATCTCCCCAATACCGAAGAGCGCCGCGAGATCTTTTCCGTGCACCTGAAAAAACGCAAGTGCCTGCCGGCCGAGTTTTCCTTAGATGCGCTCGCAAAGGAGAGCGAGGGTTATGTAGGTGCCGAGATCGAGCAGACCGTGATCGATGCAATGTACCTTGCATTTAATGAAAATATGCGCCGGGTCACAACCGAAGATATCCTTGGCTGCATGAAGACGCAGGTGCCACTCGCAATCTCCCAGCGCGAAACCGTTGCCGCCCTGCGTGCATGGCTTGCTGAAGGACGGGCGATCTCTGCATCACGGGCAGCACCGTCACGGGTACATGCCGGGCGGACAATCGCACTCGAAACCTTTGACCGTATCCCCTCGTGAGCGGCATGATGAGTCTTGTTTCTGCTCCCCTCATAGGTCCCTGGCTGTACCGGCGTTCCGTTAAGGAACTTGCAGACCGGGCACGACAGGGAAATGAGGAGGCAGTGCGGAATCTTGCCGGAATATTTTGCACACCCCGTGTTGGTGTCGAGCGGTATATTGCCCGGACTGCTCTCTGCTCTCTCGTCTCTCAGCCTGCCATCGATACGCTCTGCAAAGAAGCACTTGAACGGGATGATAAGGCATTATACAGCATCACAGTCGAAAATAATTACCTGCCCTGTGATCCCGGAACGCAGGCACTCTTCTTGTTCGTGACAAGTCAGCGTGAACGATATGCCCACCTGGACTATTCGCCACATCGTCCGTTGCTCGCTGCAGGTTATGCTCAGGCAACAAACCGTGTCAGGTTTCATACCCTCAACGCTGCACACAAAACAGGACAGTGTTCTATTCTTGCTGCGGCACTCAGGGGATTAGATCAGAACGGGATTACCACCCCATGGTCTGATAAGGAATGGGAGATCGTGATTACTGGTCTGATCCAGGAGCGGCTGTGGGAGAATCTCTGGTTATTGGTCATCCATTCACCCCTTGACCTGGCAATCACCGCCATGACCGCTATGAACGCAGCAGGATGGAAACCAGCCGGCGATGAGCGGGCGCTGTGGGAAGAGATAACCGGCATGATACCCGGTGAGTGGACAAGTCCTGTTCCGGATTTTGCATCTGCGCCTATGTCCCTGAGTCCCGACTGCCAGCCTCTGCACCTTGCTTTTTCAGAAAATGGCACCCTGCTTGCGGCCGGATGTACTGACGGGACCATATGTCTCTGGAATACCCGTACAGGAACGCTTGAATTCCGGATCCATTCAGGGCAGGGTTCGATCAGTGGACTTGCTGTTTCTCCTGGCAATACCCACCTGCTCACAGCGGGAACCAACAGGACACTGGAGTGCCGGGATACTATAACGGGAAACCTGCTCTGGTCTGTTGAATCCGGTGAGCAGGCCCCGGTGCAGTTTGCCTGTTCATGTGACGGGATTGTTCTCGTTCCCGATAGTGCCGGAGGACACCTCCGTATAGTAAACCTGGCAGACGGACAAATTCAGACACTTTCCGGAGGGCATGAAGGAAGCGTAACCTCCTGTGCACTCTCTCGCGATGACCGGCTTTTTGCAGTCGGATATGCAGATGGGACAGTGGGTTGCTGGGATTTGCAGAAAACACACTACCTGCGGACGCTGGAAGGTCTCGGCGATCCCGTCACAAGGCTCACCTTTTGTGAAGGCGATGAAGACATCCTCGTTCTCTATGAACAGAACCGGCCGACACGGTGGCGGATAACGTCCGGGGAGCGCCTCAGGACCTATACGGGCAATACCGGCCCGCTGCGCTGTTGTGCCATTATGCCGGATACGAGCTCGTTTGCGATAGCAGGTGAGGACCGGATGCTCAGGTTCTGGCAGGGAGAAAAAGCAGTACCTGTTGCAGAGATCCCCCTGTATAACCGCCCCCTTACTGCGTGTGCTGCGTCGGCTGATGGCAGGATGCTGGCTACCGGATGCACGGACGGCACCCTCCGCATGTATACCATGAACGGAGGTACGATACTCCACGAAAAAAAAGCACACAAACAGGCAATGACAGCGATTACCCTGTCCTCATCCACAGAGTGGGTCGCAAGCGCCGGCTGGGACGGTACGGTTAAACTCTGGAACTCCACTTCAGGAGAACTTGTCCGAACGCTCCTCCAACCTGCGGGAGGAGTAACCGGTATTACTGCTACACCTTACGGTTCCAAAGTCTACGCGGGATATGCAGACGGTACGGTCAGGCAGGTTCCGTGCGGAACAGGGGACTTCAACCGTACTCTCGATATGTACACAAACACCGTCCGGGCAATTGCCATCAGTCCTGACGGGACGCTACTAGCCTGCGCTGGGGGGGATACAACACTGCGGGTATGGAATAGTGAAACCGGCGGGCTCGTTACCGGCATCGAAGGACTGACCACATCCCAGCACTGCCTCGCGTTTTCTCCGGACGGAAAAACATTAATTTCAGGAGGCTGGGATGGGAAGGTGCGTCTCTGGAATGTAACGGATGGTACCCTTCAAAAAACTCTCATCGGCCATACCAGTACCATCACGGTTCTCGCAATTTCACCGGATAGCACTATGCTCGCAACCGGCAGCAATGACCGGAGCGTCCGGCTCTGGACTATTGAAGGTGGACAGTGCGTTTTAGTACGGGAGGATTCTCGTAGCGAAGTGAGTGCACTGGCACTCTCTCCGGACAGAACGCTGCTCGCTTTTGCGGGAGCAGATGCAATCATCCATTTCTGTTACATGCCGGAGGGTTCACCGGCCCCATCGATTCCCGCGCTTCCGGGAAAGATCACGGCACTCGCCTTTGCCGGTGATGGACGTGTACTTGTTGCCGGCCTCGACACAGGTACTGTCGCAGTCTATTCTGTTGCCGGACGACACCTGCTGCGGACGGTGACGGTCCATACCGCAGGGGTAACCGGGATTGTAGTTCTTCCCGGCGGGGACTCGGTGCTGACCAGCGGTCTCGACGGGCTGGTGCGGCATATGAACCTGCCCTGGACCCGGCCAATGTACGGAACAACGCTCGAAGATATCCCGCTCGTTGCCCGGTATGCACGCACAAGCCCCCGTCCGGATGCACAAGCCCAGTGGGCATTTCTTCACGGCATGCTCACCGCCCGGTTCAGGAACGATATCGAACTCTGCACAACGGTAAATGACGAAAGCATGTATGATATCCAGATTGTCGGGTGACAGAGATGCAGAAAAACCATTCCGGGGATACAGGAAGGCAGCGCCTGGGTGTGGATTTTGGCACGGGCAGCACCGTAGTAGCAATACGGGATGAGAGTAGTATGATCCGTCTTCAGGATTTTCCCGGTTGGTCTAATCCCTTTCCCTCTGGTATGCCGGAAGACCCCGTCCCACGAATCCCGTCACAAATCCTGTACGGCGATCATGGCACCCGGTCCTTCGGAGCCGCAATACTACCGGATGGCGCGAACCCTTCCGGGGTAGCACGGTGGCTGCGCCATTACATCCTTGAGAACAGCACCGTACAGGTTCCGGCTGGCAATGGGAGGATGACCGGGTACAGGAACGCGGGATCCGATTTTCTTACCGCACTGCTTACCCATGCGCCTAACGGTAGAATGGGCACTACTGAAATAGTGTTCTCCGTTCCGGCTGATGCCCCCGATCACTATTCCACGTGGCTTCGTGCAGTAGCGACGGCAGCAGGGTTCAGTGTCCCGTTCGTGATAGACGAACCTTGTGCCGCTGCAGCGGGATACGGCCTGCACCTTTCCCCCGGGTCACTCTTCCTGCTGATCGATTTCCATGCGGACGGGCTCGATATTACTCTTGTCACGCCGGAAGAATTCTCTGATGATACCGGAGGCATTTATTCACGGGTTCTTGGAAAGGCGCACGATGATAGTGGCGGATCGATAATTGATGGATGGATTGTGCAGGATGTATTGAACCATAACCGGCTGGATGAGACTGATTCCCGGGTTACCCGGATCCTTTCCCAGATCAGGTACGAGGCAGGAAAGGTTCGGGAAGCGCTGGTGCTGAATGCGGAAACAGAAATTATGGTTATCGACCCGGTTTCAGGATTTTCTGTAACAGCAAAAATCAGCAGATCAGATCTCCACCGGATTTTAGACGAGCACCGGCTTTTTGTCACGGTAAACCATATGCTGGACCGGGCGCTGTCCGCCGCAGGAATACGGGACGAGGGGGAAGAGCGGATCGCGGCTGTACTTATGGTGGGGGAATGCAGTGCGATTCCCTGTGTCCAGGATGCGATACAACAGCGGTGGGGTACAAAGGTTCATTGCGATCATCCCGTAGACGCGATTGCCCGGGGAGCTGCTGCGGCGAATCCGGACTGTCTTGAACCAAACAGGATCAGGAACGACTATGCCATTCGCCACTGGGATCCTGGTTCCCGGGAATACCGGTACCGGTTTATTGTCAGAAACGGCGCCCGCTACCCCAGTGCCGGGCAGGTTGCCCGGTTCATCATAAGTGGTGCCTATGACGGGCAGGCATACCTGGGCATCCCGCTTTGCGAGATCAGCGCCACTGGTCACGACCCGCACGGCCACATAGAACTGGTTGCAAACGACAAAGGGGGAGTGCAGGTTGCCGGGCCCGGGTCCGACCCCACACCAGCGATGCGTCCGGTATTCGTAAACGAGAAAGAGCCGACATTACTCCACGCATCACCACCGGCACAGAAAGGCGAACCGCGTTTTGAACTCACGTTTTTTCTTGATCGACAAGGATACCTTTGCCTCACCGCACGGGATCTGTTGACAGGTCTCATGGTAAAACGGGATGCACAGGTATTCAGGCTGAATTAAAAAGAGGAATAAAAAATGACAATGCAGGAACTTGAAATCACGATTGACAACGAAGGCAGGGTACTGGTTCATGTTAACGGGGTCAAGGGAGAGGAATGTCTCGCACTGACAAAAAATCTCGAGAATGCCGTTGGAACTGTGCAGGAACGATTCCTTTCTGCGGACTACTACGAACAGCCGGTTGAGGTTTCCCTTTCCCAAAAAGCCGATCTAAGGTAAGTCCCTTCGATAAAAGACCTTTACGGGGTTCGCCATCATTGCCAGGATATCGACAGGGACAGGGGCCGGAAACGGTGCACCGCAGTTCGTACAGAACTCCCGGGCCGGGAAACCATGTGCTGCCCCACATTTTGGACAGGATCACCGGACCATGATGCCTCACCAGGGTTGCCGGACAGGAAAATGGGTACCGGGATTTACCGGGCCAGTTCCCTTACCTTGGCAATATTCCCGCGATCGTCCCGACGGTCATCGACCGGCGTCTCGCAGACTAAGGGCAGGTCCTTAAAGGCGGGATGCTGCAGGATGCGCCGGAACCCATCCTCCCCGATAAAGCCCATACCGATATGCTCGTGGCGGTCGAGGCCGCTGTTCCGGTCGGCTTTCGTGTCGTTTAAGTGCACGACTTTGAGATTTTTTATACCGAGAAGTTCATCGAATTGTGCAATCGTCTCTGCGAGACCCTCATCCGTCCTCAGTTCATAGCCGGCAGCAAACGCGTGACAGGTATCAAAGCAGATACCCACTCGTCCGGGTGTATCAACCCCGTCCATAATTCCCCGTATGTGCTCAAAACTGCTCCCGACACTGTTCTTCTCACCCGCAGTGTTCTCGAGGAGCAGCATCACGGAATTGTCTGATCCATTAATGGCAGTGTTGATAGCCCTGATTACCCGGGCTCTCCCACCGGCAATGCCGTCACCAAGATGATGACCGAGATGCGTAACCAGGTACGGAATTCCCAGTTTTCCGCACCGGTCAAGTTCTTCGGCAAGTGCCGGCACGGATTTTTCATAGATCTCCGTTTTGGGCGAGGCGAGGTTCGGCAGGTAGGGCATATGGTCAACGGGAATGATGCCGGTTGCCTTGATTTTTGCCCGATAGACCGCACAATCTTCATCAGACAGCGGTTTGTATCCCCAGCCCCGCGGATTTCTAGAGAACTGCTGGAAAACATCGCAGCCTGCATCCTTTGCCCGATCTACCGCAAGATCGAGCGAGCCTGCGATTGAAACATGAACACCGACACGTACCATTGCACACCGTTTTTGTATGCATTCTGGTTCGAAGGGGATCTATGATAAGGTTGTGATCGTGCAGATGAACGCAAACTAAAAAAAAATGAAAAAATTATGGGCGGGATCCACATCTCCCGTGCTGATGAATTATCGCAGGATTCTTGTTGCAGCAAATCCGACTGCAACAAACGCGGCACATTCCCATACCGGGGATTTTGTGGGTGTCGGAGCGGCCGGGACTGCACTTCCCATAGTAGTTGCTACAGGAGCTAGAGGGAGTTTCAAAGTGCCGGAGCGGGAGCCGAACTGGCTGCATTGCGTTTCCACCCGGATATCCCCATTGCTGCCTTTGAGCTGCGGCAGATTGTACCGATAGGTGAATGATGATCGATCCGGCTGGCTGGTGTAGGTCTTGTCAATGAGCACAGTATCACCCTGCTTCACGATCACCTGTTTTACATAATGCGTTGAGGGATCATCGACCTGGTGGGAGACGGTGACTATGAGATCCCCGGTGCCCGGGTCATAAGTCACGGCTGCATCTGACGGGGGGTGCGCAAGAGCAAAACCGCTCAGCACAACAACGCTGACCAGTGCCAGAACGAGTGTCCGTACAATGAAAGAGAGGTGCCGAAACCGCATTTGAGAAGGATGATAGTTATCGTCCATGGTTAATTACCTCCACAGTCATGACATTACACAGGTAACCGATTGTCATGGATGATAATCTGCAGGCTCACTCATAATATTTCTTATCGTACGTGACAAGTGAACAGCGAAAAAAAATTATTCCTTTCTCATAACAAGAACGAGACCAGCAAGCCCGATCGCCCCGATAGCTGCGAAGGGCAGCATGCTGGATTTCGTAGTAGGAATTGGTGTGGAAGCAATTGGGGGCAGCGGTGTCAACGGTGTCAGCGCCTCATCCGGCCGGGTTGTTGTTGCGGTGCGGATATTAACCTGTGCTGTTCCGATAGGCGGTACAACCTTGACTACGTAGACAGAGATTGCCTGTGACCCGGTCATACCGGCTTTGCCGGGGCATGAGGCGGATAATGCCTGTCCCTTGACAAAGGTGACTGCCACACTCGAACCATCGTTCCGGCCATTGTAGGTGAACGATTCACCGGGCTTGAGTATCTTTGCAGAGACTTCCTTACCCTCGCTCATCACCTTGACATTTGCTGATGTGGCTGTACAGGTTGTGCCCGTGCAGGCCGAGCAGTCCGGGACCGTGGTTGCATCCAGCGCGTAATTACCGATGAGCGGTGTGGGGATTGTACTCATATCACCGACGATATCAGTAACGTACTCCTCGTTGGGCCGTGAACCGTATAACTTTGCGAGCGTGATCCATGTCTCGCCCGCACCACCGAGGCTGGTCGCGACAACCGGGTCACCGGTTTTAAAGACAGAGAATGCAGCCGCATCCGGAACTGTCCCGGTAAGAACCTCAACGCTCATCGGGGTATACGTGCAGACCGGTGCACCACTCGCAGGATAGGTGCACCCGTACTGCTGGGGGTGTTCGATGGTAATAGTGTTCTTCGGTTGGCTGAAGGTGGCAACCGCGCCTTTGAGGGTGACTTCCTGGATAACCGCAGATACCGGTACACACATGCAGCACAGGAACAGGGCTGCAACAATAACGACAAGATAATTCTGTTTCATTAACATCAGTACTCCATTTTACGTATATCGACTAACGATGTAGAGAGATAAAAAGGGATCATCTGTACCTGAACTATTTTTCCATTGAACGACCAATACAGAAGTATGCAGGTCACCTTCCTCGGTACCAACGGCTGGTTTGATACCGCAGCCGGCAATACGTGCTCTGTCCTTGTCCAGTCAGAAGAATATGATATCATCTTCGATGCGGGGAATGGCATAGCAAAAGCGGATCAGTATATCTCCCAGAAAAAACCGGTGTTCCTGTTCATCAGTCACCTCCATATCGACCACATCACCGGACTGCACACACTCGTCAAGTTCAGGTTAAAAAAAGGCCTGCACATCTGCACCCAGAAAGGAAGCGTGACCGATCTCAATGCATTTGTCCGCGAGCCGTACACCGTGCCATTTTCCGGTCTCCCCTATAAAGCGGATATCATTGAACTGGCAGAAGGCAGACACTCGCTACCGTTTTTTGTAGAGTGCCGCCCGCTCGTTCACCCGGCCCCATGCTTCGGGTACCGGCTGGAGATCGATGGCAAGGTGATCACGTACTGTACCGACACCGGCATCTGCGACAATGCGATTGTACTCGGGCGGGATGCCGATCTCCTCATCACCGAGTGCGGGCTGAAACCCGGCGAGAATAGCCCGGACTGGCCGCACCTCAACCCGGAGGATGCAATCCGTATCGCCCAAAAGGCACATGCAAAGCGGCTTGCCCTCATGCATTTCGGGGCAGTTGTGTACAGGACAGTTGACGAACGGCTCGCCCTGAAGCAGCGGTACGAAAAAGAATGGCCGGATCTGATTGTCGCTACCGATGATCTGACAATTGAAGTCTGAACACGGGGAGAACTGCCCCCGTCAGATCAGGTACATATCCTCTGCTGCTTTTGTCAGTTCCTCGCGGAACTTTGGTGCAGCAATGCTGATGATCGCAAGTGCCCGCTCCCGGGTGGACTTTCCCTTCAGATCAACAATACCGTGCTCGGTTGCAAGGTAATGGGTATCGGCCCGCGGAGTTGTGACTACCGACCCCTGGGGAAGGTGTGGAACCACACGGGAGATCGTCCCCCTTTTTGCCGTGGAGTAGAATGCGAGGAATGACTTCCCGCCAGGAGAGGCAAATGCGCCCCGGACAAAGTCCAGCTGTCCACCCGTGCCGCTAAACGTCGCACCCTCAAGATGCTCCGCATTGGCCTGACCGAGAAGATCGACTTCCAGCACCGAGTTGATAGAGATCATCTTATTGTTTTTTGCGATAACGGCCGGAGAACAGACATGGGAGGCAGCATAACTCTCAACGGAGGGATTGTCGTTCATGAACTCGTACATCCGCTTTGTACCCGCCGCGGTTGTAAAGACATGCTTGTAACGGTGGATCGTCTTCTTCCGCCCGTTCGCAACCCCACTCTCTACCAGATCGACCATGCCATCAGTGAAAAGTTCAGTGTGGATCCCGATATCCTTGTGATCCATGAGGTACCGGGCTACTGCGTTGGGAAGATTCCCGATCCCGAGCTGGATGGTGGCGCCGTCCATAATCATATCAGCGATTGCCGGACCGATGATATCATCTTCGGGTTTTTTGTCAGCGATTTTGAGCTCCATTAACGGCACATGGTGCTCGACTATCGCGGCAACTTCCGAGATATGGATAAGCGAATCGCCAAAGACCCGGGGCATCGAGCGGTTCACTTCGAGTATAAGCGTTTTGCAGCAGCGGGCCGCAGTTGAGAAATAATCGTTTGCAGTCCCGAGGCTGAAGAAGCCGGCCTTGTCCATCGGCGAGACGGTTGCCATCGCCACATCGACGTCCATGTACTCCGAAACTATCTGCGGGATCTGGTGGAGGTAGGAGGGGACATGGTAGTTCAGGCCGACTTTCACCGAGTCCCGGTCAGCAGCGCCAACGAACCAGGAATAGTTTTCGATGGTGTCAGCAAGATCGGGAGACAGGACCGTGGATGACGCGTGTTCCCGGGGAAGGAAGGTGTACACCTTCAGGGCATTCACTGCCCCTTTCCGGGCACGGTCAGCAAGAGCGGCAAGGAGGGCGGGGGGTTGGGCAATGCTCATCCCGTACACCACCGTGTCCCCGCTTTTTACCAGTGACATGGCATGTTCCGGACGGGTCAGCTTTTCCTGGTACTGCTGCTGGTAGGATTTCATCAGACACTCCTTATAAATTGATAGCGGCTTTTTGGGTTATATGGATTCCCAACACATACGGCCAGTAAGAGTTCCTGCCATACCGGATTCATCCACGTAAGTAGGAGAACCTGATAATAAGGAATGAGAAAAATGGGTTATTCTTCCAGTTTTTTCATCAGCCACGCCATGTTAAGGCCAAGCGTCCTCATGGTCGTAATACCTTCATCATCGCCATTCACATCGCCCGGTGCAAGCCCGATGCCGATATTCCAGTAAGACGAGCCCGGCACGATCATCTGGTTGATAAAAAAGAAGTGGTTGAGCGTATCGAATGCGTGAATCGCACCACCACGGCGCACGGCTATCACTCCTGCCCCGACTTTTCGCCGGAACATATCCTGGTTGGCTTTGGCTACAAATCCCGCCCGGTCGATGAGTGCCTTCATCTCAGAAGACACATCAGAGAAATACGTGGGAGAAGCAAGGATGATACCATCAGCTTCGAGCATCTTTTCTATGCAATCATTAACCACGTCCCCTTTTACCGCACAACGCCGGTCCTGGTTCTCAAAACATTTCATACAGGCGGTGCAGCCCCGGATCTTCTTTCCTGCAAGCTGGACAAGTTCCGTTTCAATACCAGCCATTTTCAGCTCATCAAACACGGTATCAATAAGGATTGCCGTGTTCCCGTCTTTTCGCGCACTGCCGTTAAATGCAATAACTTTCATCAATTTCACCTGAATATGATCCCATTTCCCTCCGGGCAGATAAAATTTCCCGGTAATTTCCCGGCAGATGGATCAAAAAGAGGCTGCCCCAGTACTCCATCTTATGAGCTCCTACGCTAAATAGAGGAGCGATATGAATACTCGTATACAGTTCTCCGACTTCCAACTATCCAAGGAACTCGGAAAAGCCATTGAAGATATGGGCTTTGAAGAGCCCTCGCCTATCCAGGCACTCGCCATTCCTCTCATTCAGGCCGGGCGTGACGTAACCGCCCAGGCACAGACCGGGACCGGCAAAACTGCCGCATTTGGGATTCCAGTTATCGGAAAGATCGATCCATCAAAACGTGTAGTCCAGGCAATCGTGCTCTGTCCCACCCGTGAACTTTGCATCCAGATTGCCGAAGAGTTCTCACATCTCCTCGCCCATCTTCCTAAGATCTTCGTTCTTCCGGTCTATGGCGGCCAGCCAATCGACCGTCAGCTGCGTGCCCTCCATTCAGGAGTCCACATCGTAATCGGTACTCCCGGGCGCGTGATGGACCACCTTGACCGCAGGACGCTCAGCCTCCATGATGTCCGCACGGTCGTACTCGATGAAGCCGACCAGATGCTTGACATGGGATTCAGGGACGATATCGAACTGATCTTAAAGAAAGTCCCCCAGGAACGGCAGACACTGCTCTTCTCGGCAACCCTTCCCCAGCCGATCATCGATATCTCGAAGCGGTTCATGAACAAACCCGAGTTTGTCAAGGTCCAGTACGCTGAACTGACGGTTCCGAAGATCGAGCAGAGCTACATCGAAGTCAAGGAACGCGAAAAGATCGATATCCTCTGCAGGCTCATCGATATCGCCGATCCGCACCTGTCAATCATCTTCTGCAACACCAAGCGCAGGGCAGAAGAACTTGCCGGCAAGATCAAGGCCCGGGGTTACCGCGCCGAGGAACTGCACGGTGACATGAAACAGTCCCAGCGCGACCGCGTGATGGGAGGATTCAGGAAAGGCTCGATCGAGATCCTGATCGCAACCGATGTTGCCGCCCGCGGTATCGATGTCGATGACGTTGACATGGTGATCAACTTCGACATCCCGCAGGATGTGGAGTACTATGTCCACCGTATCGGCAGGACCGGACGTGCAGGCAAGAGCGGCAAGGCAATCACCTTTGTCTCACCCAAGGACTTCAACAAGCTCCGCGAGATCCAGCACTATGCAAAAGTCCAGATCCCCCGTATGCCCGTTCCCTCGCAGAGCGATGTGGCAGAGACCCGGACAAAGGCAGTGCTCGAAGCAGTGCGTGAGACAATCCAGGCAGGAGGTCTTGAGACCTTCGTTCGCGTAATTGAGAAGGAAACCGAAGGAGATCTCAACACGGTCGATATCGCTGCAGCACTCTTAAAGATGCAGATGGAAGAGCGCCTCGAGGCCCCGGCAGAGAAGCGCGAAGAAGTGGACTTTGCCGATACCGGTGCCGAAGCCGGCATGGTCAGGTTCTTTTTGGCAGTGGGCAGGCAGCACAAGGTCGCGCCGAAAGATATCGTCGGTGCAATTGCCGGTGAAACCGGTATTCCCGGAAAAGCGATTGGTGCGATTAGGATCCTTGACTCCTATTCGTTTGTCGAGATTCCCAAAGATCATGCAAACGAAGTCTATACCATCATGAAAGAGCGGACCATCAGGAACCAGCCTACCGGAATCGAGCCGGCAGCGGGCAAGAGAGCGTATTAATCACTCCTGTTTTTTGCTAAATCCCATAACACTCAAATATTTCTTAAAGAGATGTGTGTACATGAAAACCACATGGGTATTTTCTCTCTCTATTGTACTTGTTCTCCTGCTCCTCGCAGCAGGCTGTACACAACAGCCGGCAGCTCCAGCTGCAACACCGGTACCAACCGCTGTTGAAACCATTGCAACTGCCACGCCGGCTCCTGTTGCAACAACTGCTGCATCATCGACACCCGGACCGGTCCAGACCCTGCAGGATGCATGGAGCATCGATGTCCAGGTTGCAAGCAATGGTGAAGCCGTCGACCCGCAGATCACCGTGACATGCACGGGTGGAAAAGGGCTCAATGTTATCACGCAGATTGATGTTGTAGTTACCCGATCCGATGGCGTTGTGGAGACCGGTTCCATCAAGAGGCCACTCTACAAAGGAGCCTCGGTATCGTTACGCAGCACCACAAAGCCCGGATATGTTGACCGGACAGAAGTCTATGCATACTCCCCCCAGGGTGACAAAGTAAAGATCTATGATGCGTACGTTCCATTCCGGACGTACAACTAATTTTTTTTAAAAAAAAATGTGCCGGTTT
>JBAZQT010000062.1:0-16895 GCA_041645055.1 Methanoregula sp.
ATCATCCCCGCTTGCACCGCCGCTCCATCCCCAGACCCACAAACCGATTGGTCCTGCGGATCTGTCAGCCATCTTCCCGATGGAGCTGATTCGCCAGGAAGTGACTACCGATCGTCATATCGACATCCCTGAAGAAGTTCAGGAAGTACTACACCTCTGGAGGCCAAGCCCCCTGTACCGTGCTCACCGGCTTGAGAAATTCCTAAAAACCCCGGCGAAGATTTACTACAAGTGGGAAGGCGTCAGTCCCGCTGGCAGTCACAAGACGAACACGTCGATCCCGCAGGCCTATTACAACATGAAGGCAGGGATCGAGAGGATCGCCACCGAGACAGGCGCAGGACAGTGGGGATCTGCCATGTCCTTTGCAACGATGCTCTATGATCTTGAGTGTACCGTCTACATGGTCAGGTCGAGCTATACGCAGAAACCCTACCGGAAGTCGATGATGCATGTCTGGGGAGCAGAATGTATCCCCAGCCCGAGCACAAAGACAAATGCCGGCCGTGCTATGCTCGAAAAAGATCCCGAAACCCCGGGAAGTCTTGGGATGGCAATCTCTGAAGCAGTAGAGGATGCGGCATCTCACAGCAACACCAACTATGCGTTAGGTTCGGTGCTGAACCATGTCTGTCTTCACCAGACGATCATCGGGCTCGAATGCCGCGAACAGCTGGCGATGGTGGATGACTATCCGGATGTCGTGATCGGGTGTGTCGGCGGTGGATCCAACTTCGCCGGTATCGCATTCCCGTTTGCCGGAGACAAGCTGACCGGGAAGCATAAGGATGTAGATATCATCGGCGCCGAACCGGCCTCATGTCCTACGCTGACAAAAGGGCTGTTCACCTATGACCTTGCCGATGAAGCCGGCTACACACCGCTCCTGAAGATGTTCACGCTCGGGCATGACTTTGTCCCGCCCTCTATGCATGCGGGAGGTCTCCGCTATCATGGCGATTCACCGATTGTCTCGCGCCTTGTGCATGATGGCGTGATGCGGGGAGTTGCCTACCACCAGAGCGAAGTCTTTGATGCAGCCCAGACCTTTGCCCGGACAGAAGGAATCATTGTAGCCCCCGAGACGTCCCACGCGGTAAAATCTGCAATTGACGAGGCGCTCAAATGTAAAAAGAGCGGTGAGGCAAAGACGATCCTCTTCAACTGTTCCGGCCATGGCAATTTCGATATGTCGGCATACGATGCGTATTATGCCGGGGAACTGGTGGATTACGAATACCCGGATGCACTGATCAAGGAATCCCTCGCCCGGATCCCAAAGATCTCCTGA
Source organism: Methanoregula sp. (assembly GCA_041645055.1). Taxonomy (GTDB): domain Archaea; phylum Halobacteriota; class Methanomicrobia; order Methanomicrobiales; family Methanospirillaceae; genus Methanoregula. The sequence continues at coordinate 1,292 of JBAZQT010000062.1, forward strand.
AATCCTTTTTTTTATGAAACACATCGGATTTCTCATCAACCCTGTTGCCGGTATGGGCGGTGCAGTGGGGCTGAAGGGAACCGATGGCAAGGTAAACGAAGCCCGTCGTCGCGGAGCATTGCCGCAGGCACCGGACCGGGCATTGGTCACGCTCACACACCTCTCACGGAAAACGGATTTGAGTTTTGTTACCTGTTCGGGAGCTATGGGAGAAGAAACTCTCAAAAAAGCCGGGGTACCGGATTATCAGGTTCTCTATCATTACACGGGCGAGAGTCGTGCAGAGGATACACGGCTGGCAGCACAGGAATTCCATAATGCCGGTGTTGACCTGATACTTTTTTGCGGCGGAGATGGGACAGCCCGGGATATCTTTGATGCAGTGGGCCGGGATGTGCCGATCCTGGGGATCCCGGCCGGGGTGAAGATGTACTCTGCTGTTTTTGCCATAGATCCGGCAACTGCCGCAGAACTCGTGACCGTGTCCGATACGGTGTTGCTCCGGGATTCTGAAGTGATGGATGTCGATGAAGATGCGTACCGGGCAGGTGAATTAAGAACCCGGTTATACGGGATTGCCCGTACTCCGGTGCTGGCAGGAAAAGTCCAGGTTTCCAAGCACGTTTTTGAGGAAGGGGATGAGGAGCGGGCAAAAAAAGAGATTGCCCGTTTCATCCGCGAGATCATGATACCGGATGTGCTCTATATTCTCGGGGCCGGAACAACTACCGAATCCATAGCCCGCGAGATTGGGGTGAACAAGACCCTGCTGGGTGTTGATGCCGTCATGAATGGCAGGACCGTTGCCACGGATCTTGATGAAAAAACGCTCCGGGCGTTGCTTGAACAGGGGCAGGAGGTAAAAATTCTGCTCAGTCCCATCGGGGCTCAGGGATTCATACTCGGGCGGGGTAACCAGCAGATCAGTGCCCGCATTGTAAGAAAGGTGGGAATTGCAAATCTCATCATAGTTGCAACGCCGCACAAACTCCGGGAAACGCCCCTCCTCTACGTAGACTCAGGAGATTCAAATCTTGATGCAGAATTTGGCGATACGGTTCAGGTTGTATCCGGGTACCGTATGGCCCAGCGAAAACGCATCTACCAGCGGGAGCGCGGATAAAAAATGTGTATAAGATTCATCGCTGTTTTATGGGTAGTGCAGGAATTGATTGGATTACCTAGATGGTGGCTGATGCCACTATACCCCAACTGGATGAACGCCGCCGCCCCCCGATGGGACGCCCCCGCGGCGGTTTTGGTGACTAAAATGTTGGAACGGGCATAAACGGGAGTTCACTCCCAAACCATGAAAAGCATTTTTATGATTCTTTCCCGCCTCATTGCCTCTCTTTAGGTATGGCAAGGCAATGAGGTTTTAGTATTTTTTGTCATTGAACCGCCGCGGGGCGCCCTTTGAGGTCGGCGGAGTTTATTGTATCTGGGGGTATGGGGGTTTGAACCCCCATTATAATGAAGGGGATAATTTTCATAGGAATCCTCCCTGTCACGCTCAGCCTATGACGGGCCCTGATGCGGGGAACTTCACAAACAATTTTTTTAAGAATAGGTTTTTCGAAACGAATCATTGAAGATCAATAAAAAAAAGGTTAGTCCTTCTGGGGCGCCTGCGGCGGTTTCAGCATCGTAAATGCGATAAGCAGGCCGATCACTGCCAGTGCAAGTACAATAGGAAATACTCCGAGATACGATCCCGTTGATGTCTTGATGAACCCGGCAAGCTGGGGTCCTGCAATTGCCCCGGCTCCATATGCAAGGAAGATGACCCCATAGCACCGGGGGTAATCGCACGTGCCGAAAAAGTTTCCGGCAGTTGCTGGGGCAATGGCGAGCCAGCCCCCGAGACAACCCCAGAGTACGGCAAACGCAATAATGTACACCAGCACGGACTGGACCTGCCACATCAGCAGGGATGCCAGTGCAATGAGGACGAACGATACCATCGCCGCATTCCGGGGAGTGAACTTATCCGTCAGCGCACCAAAGACGGGTCGTCCACCACCGTTGAAGACTGCAAAGAACCCGACCAGCATCGTCGCAAGCCCGGTCTCAATACCTACATCTGTACCAACCGGTTTTGCAATCGAGATGGCCATCAGGCCGGCCAGGCAGCCGATGAAGTAGCAGGCCCAGAGCGCATAGAATGATGACGTTTTGAGCATCTGGTCGCGCCTGAACTCGCAGGTGACATGCTGACCCGCAACAGGTGCCGGAGGAATCCATCCCGCAGGTTTCCACCCGGCCGTCGGGAATTTCAGGGGCATGGCTAACAGTATCGTTAGGATGATCATCACAACCCCGAAGATACGGAACGTGTTCATCACGCCATAGGCGCCGATGAAATATCCTGCAAGGTTTGCCGTGATGAGTGCAGAGAACCCAAAGCCGAGAACCGTGAGGCCAACGGCGAGCCCCCGGCGGTCCGGGAACCAGCGGGCCGACACGGCGACCGGTACCCCGTACGCTATCCCGACACCGACTCCCCCGATGATTCCATACACCACGTAGAGCATCGGGACGGAATTTGCAAACGATGCCAGCAGCCAGCCAAGGCCGGTCAAGATCCCGCCAACGATGGTCACATTCCGCGGCCCGTACTGTTCTATGTATTTCCCGGTGAGCGGCATGGCAATGGCAAAGAATGCCAGAAAAACCGAAAACGGCAAGAGGATATCGTTTGCCGTAACCTGCTGGCCAAGGGTGCCGGTAAAATAATCGGTGAGCGGCTTGACAAAGACACTCCACGAATAGATCGAGCCTAAGCACAGGTTGATGACCATGCCGAGGATAACAAGTATCCAGCGCCCTTTCTCCGGTTCCATGCCGAATAATTTTTCCTGTACTGATTCGCTCATTTTTCCCTCAAGGATAAAAATTAAATTATTCTTCCAGCGTTGAAATATCGCCGGGGTCTATTCCCATCTCTTTGGCTTTTAACACGCGACGCATGATCTTGCCGCTCCGGGTCTTGGGGAGTTTGTCCACGAAATCGATCTCGTGGGGCATGGCGATCGGGCCAATGGTGGTCCGCACGTGATGGAGCAGATCCTGCTTGAGGTTATCGCTGGGGCTGTTTCCTACACGGAGGATAATAAATGCCTTGATCGAATTCCCTTTCAACGCATCCGGCTTGCCGATGACTGCCGCTTCAGCAACAGCGTGGTGGGAAACTAGTGCACTCTCTACTTCCGCAGTTCCGATATTGTGGCCGGCAACAATAATTATATCGTCTGACCGTCCGAGGATCATGATGTAGCCATCCAATCCCTTTACGGCAAGGTCGCCAACAGTGTAGACGCCTTTTATTGTCTCCCAGTATTTCCGGTACCGCTCATCATCATTATAGACAGTGCGGAGCATGGATGGCCACGGGGATTTGATCACGAGAAGGCCGCCAGTACCCGGCTTGACAGAGTTCCCATCCTTGTCAACGACATCAGCTTCGATACCGGGGATGGGTCTTCCGGCAAAGCCGGGACGCATGGGCTCTCCGATCATCGTTGTGATCATATGCATGCCGGTCTCGGTCTGCCACCAGGTATCGAGGATCGGGATCTTGTCCTTTCCAATGACATGGTAGTACCACTCGAATGCCTCGGGGTTCAGGGGTTCTCCGACAGAACCGATGATCCGGAGGGAGTCCAGGTTGTACTTGTTGGGCCAGACCTCCCCCATCTTCATAAACATCCGGATCGCGGTCGGGGCGGTATAGAAGATCGTGACCTTCTGCTGCTCGATGAGATTCCAGTAACTTCCCGCATCCGGGTAATCGGGAGTAAGCTCTGAGATAAAGACGGTTGCACCTACGGCAAGAGGACCGTACGTGATGTAACTGTGACCCGTGATCCATCCGGGATCTGCAGTACACCAGAAAATATCATTGTCCTTTATATCGAACACGTATTTACTGGTGTAATAAGTGCCGACCATGTATCCCCCGCAGGTATGCACGATGCCCTTTGGTTTTCCGGTGGACCCGCTGGTATAGAGGATGAAGAACGGATCTTCGGCATCCATGACTTGCGGCGGACAGGTATCGGACATCCCCTTCATCATCTCATAGAAATCCAGCTCGCGCTCGTGGAGATCCACCGGAGGATCCCGCCTCCGGAGGACGACTACATGTTCCACGGTTGGAGAGTTGACGATCGCTTCGTCAACAATTCCCTTGAGCTGGATTGCCTTGCCGCGGCGAATCGAGATATCTGCCGTGATGACCGCCTTAGCCTTTGCATCCTGTATTCGCATGCTCAGGGCAGCAGCACCAAATCCCCCGAATACAACATTGTGGACTGCTCCGATTCGGGCGCAGGCGAGCATGGCAATGATCTGTTCGGGAACCAGCGGCATGTAAATGCAGACGCAGTCCCCTTTCTTTATACCGATATTCTTGAGCGCATTTGCAAAGCGTGAGACCTGCGAGAGAAGCTTCTGGTAGGTAAAGATACGTTCCCGTCCCTCTTCCCCCTGCCAGATAAGCGCCACCTTATTGCGGCGGTTATCATTTACATGGCGGTCAAGACAGTTTGCGGTGATGTTGAGTTGTGCGTTAATGAACCACTTTGCATACGGGTAGTTCCACTCCTTAACCGCACTCCACGGGCGGATCCAGTCAAGCTCTGAGGCCATTTTCGCCCAGAATCCATCCGGGTCAGCCAGAAAATCTTTGTAAGCTTTCTGGTAGTCTCCCATCCATGCATTTTTTTTATACTGTGGGTCGGGTGTGTATGTTTTCACATCCTCGACGAGTTTGACGTTAAAATCCTCTGTCATGGTCCCACCTATTTTACATTATTAATCATGCTAAACATTCTATATATAATTGTCGAAGATCCATTCGACAAACCTACCTGTAGGGATTGTCTCCCGGCGTGGGAATAAAAACTGCGGGATCTTTTTTGTGGTCGGGATCCAACGCGCAGAAGAATTGCCCGTCCGGAGGTTGGATATAAAAAGGGTTATCTGTCCGGGTTTTTCAATATAGGATTAATGCTCGAGAAATTCAAGGGGTGCCTGCTGGGTGCAGCGATTGGCGATGCGCTGGGTATGCCCAACGAGAGCGGTGCTCCAAACTTGAACAAGATGAAGTACGGGTACCGCCGCCCCTACAAAGGCCATCCCAATGATGGCCTGAACCCCGGACAATTTACTGATGATACCCAGATGATGATCCTGGTTGCAACCCTTCTTGCAGATGGGAAATTCAACGAGGAGCGGTACATGACTGCACTCAGGGAACTCTATTCCCGGGGCGCCCTCCGCTTCCCCGATGGATCGGTCTCTTCGGTATGTGAGCAAACGGTAAAAGAGAACGTTCCAAAGAAAGGCGTGAAATCCACTACCTCCGGCTGCCTGCCGATTGCAATCCCGTTCGCCTTAGCATTTCCCGATATGAACGAGGGATGTGAACGGGCTGTGCGGGCGTGCAATGTCACCCACACGCACCCGGCAGCCCACGCTGCCGCCTCCACCGTTGTCACCCTCATCTACCATGCTCTCCACGACAGTCCCGACCCTGTCGGAAAAGCATTGCATAAGGCACAGGCAGAAGATGAACTGCTTGGCGGAAAGATCAGGAATGCAATTATCCTTGAAAAAGAAGGCATGGAGACCGAGACTGCCTTGCTCAAGATTGGCAATGATGTGTCCGTATTCCAGACCCTGCCCATCGCCTTCTTCTTGATCAGCAGGTATTCCCACCCGCCGGATCTCCTTACCGTTGCCGCCAACACCGGGGGAAATACCGACACCATCGCCTGCATCTGCGGGGCATATCTTGGTGCGGCAAAAGGAATCGGGGCACTTCCTGCAGATCTGCTCGAAGGACTTGAAGACCGGCAGCGGATCGAACTGCTCGGCCAGCGGCTGCACAGCGTCTACGCCCGCAAACTGGATCAGGCATAAACTATTTTTTCTCGGCACTTTTTCGTATTTTTTCTCCGCTCCCCGCTTAACAAGCATTAAATTTTGACAATCGGATACTCTTTTATGAAAATTGCGATTATCGGGGCCTCCGGCTATGCCGGCGGTGAGCTCGTTCGCCTGCTCGTCCATCACTCGAAGGCAAAAGTAACATGTGCCACTTCGCGCAAACTGGCAGGAACTCCTCTTGACCAGATTCATCCCCACTTAAAAGGATTTACCAGTCTCAAGTTTGAAAATCCCGGGATAGATGACATCGATGCCGATGTGGCGTTTCTTGCAGTTCCGCATACCGCAGCGATGACCTATGCCGGCAAGCTGCTGGAGCGGGGGATCAAAGTTGTGGATCTCAGCGCAGATTACCGGTTACCCAAAGATATCTACGAGAAGGTGTATGGCGTTGCACACACCGATTATTTCGCCGCACCGTATGGTATCCCCGAGCTCCACCGCAAGGAGTGCATCAATGCAAAATTTGTTGCAAACCCCGGATGTTTTCCCACGGGCGCAACCCTTGCCGCAGCCCCCCTGGCAAAATATGCCCACACGGTTATCTTTGATTCAAAGACCGGCGTGAGCGGGGCGGGCGACAACCCGTCTGCCACCACCCATTATCCCAATGTTGGTGACAATATCGGGCCGTACAAATGGACGAGCCACCGCCATCTCGCCGAGATGAAGCAGGAGATCGCCGGGCTGGGTTCAAAGGCGAAGGTCTACTTTACCCCTCACCTTGTCCCGGTGAACCGCGGTATCCTGACCACAGCCCATATCCTGCTCAACGAACCCCTTGAACAAAAAGTGGTTGAGAAACTCTACCAGGATTTCTATAAAGGAGAATATTTCGTCCGGTACCAGAAACCCTCGCTTGCAGCAGTCCGCGGGAGCAACTTCTGCGACCTGATGGTGGAGAGCGAAGGAATGCGTGTCGTCGTATGTTCCGCGATCGACAACCTGGTGAAAGGCGCAAGCGGACAGGCTATCCAGAACATGAACCTGATGTGCGGGCTTCCTGAACAGGACGGGCTCGTGAGTGCAGGCATGCTGCCGTAGGTTTTACTATGCTGGTAAAAGACGTAATGACAAAAAACCCGGTGGTCTGCTCGACCGACACCCCTCTCCGTGACGCGGTAGGGCTGTTCCGGAAGCATCATATCGGCGGCCTTCCGGTATTAGAAGGCGGGCAGGTTGTCGGGATGCTTACCGAATCCGATCTCATCTCGCTTCTTGAATCAGAACGGATCTCTGATGATCTCTGGCTTCCCTCGCCCTTTGAGATAATTGAGATCCCGATCCGCGAGTACGTGAACTGGGAAAAGACCAAGCATGCCTTAAGAAACATCGGCGATATGCCGGCAAAGAAGGTGATGACGCGCCATGTAATCACTGCAAACGAGGATATGGATATAGAGGCAGCGGCATCCTTAATGTTAAAAGAAGGCGTCACCCGCCTTCCGGTGATGCAGGGCAAAAAACTCACCGGGATTCTTACCCGGGCAGATATCATCAATGCAATCGGCGCATCGCATTCCGATACAAAAGAGGCAGGAGCGTAAATGTCAGTCAGGAGTATCTGTGCCGTCAAAGGAGTAACTGCGTATGGCATGAAAGAGGGAAAGTTCGGTCTAGCCCTTATCCGTGCACACGGTACAGCCGCCGGGGTCTTTACCGAAAACCTTGTCAAGGCAGCACCGATCGAACTCATGCGCAACCAGATAAAGAAAGGAACACTGGAAGCCGTTATTGTAAACAGCGGCTGTGCCAATGCCTATACCGGGAAACGCGGGTATGAGGATGCGGTTGCGATGACCGGGTATGCCGGGGCTGCACTCGGGGTCGATGCGAAGCAGGTCGGGGTTGCAAGCACCGGGGTGATCGGGCGGTATCTCGATCTTCCGCTCATCGAGCGCCAGTGCAAAGCGGTTGCACACAAACTCGATCGCACGGTGGAGGCAGAAACCCTCACGGCACAGGCCATCATGACTACCGATCTCTACCCGAAGCATGCACTGGTGGAGAAAGAGTCGTTCTGTATCGGGGGAATAACGAAGGGAAGCGGCATGATCGCTCCCAACATGGGCACGATGCTTGCGTTCATCTACACGGATGCCGAGATCGGTGCAAAGCCACTTTCCGATGCCCTGAAACTTGCCACCAAGAGATCGTTCAACCGCGTGGTTGTCGATGGCGATACGAGCACCAACGACATTGCGCTCTGCACGGCAACGGGAGCCGCCGGCAAAGTGAACGTGAAGGAATTTTCCGCTGCATTGGAGGAGTGCTGCCGCTCCCTTGCGATACAGATCGCTGCTGATGGGGAGGGGGCATCAAAACTGCTCGAAGTGACCGTTACCGGTGCACCCAAAGAAGATGCGGCAGAAAAAGTAGCCCGCACGATTATCGAATCCCCGCTTGTCAAGACTGCGGTGTATGGCGAGGATCCCAACTGGGGCCGTGTGGTTGCCGCAGCGGGCCGGGCCGGCGTAAAATTCGACCCCAATGCAGTCTCGCTCTGGATCAGTGATGGCAACGTAAAGTACCCGCTCGTAAAATCCGGCGAGATCATTGCCGATCTCAAGAATGCCAAGGCGGCTATGCATGGGAAGAAGGTGATTTTTATTCTCGATCTTGCAGCAGGAAAAGCAGAGGCAACAGCCTGGGGCTGTGACTTAACGGAAAAATATGTGGAAATCAATGGGAGGTACACCACGTGATGAAGCGCGAAGACGTACTAATGGAAGCCCTGCCGTATATCCAGCAGTTCCACGGCAAGACTATCGTGATCAAGCTCGGCGGCCATGCGATGGTGGACCCGGTCGTGCTGGAGAACGCGATCCGGGATGTTGTGCTCCTGCACTACGTGGGGATTCGCGTAGTCCTTGTGCATGGCGGCGGCCCGGAGATATCCGAGAAGATGAAGGCGATGGGCAAGGAATCCGTTTTTATCGGGGGCCTCCGGGTGACCGATCCCGAAACTCTTGAGATCGCCCAGATGGTGCTTGTCGGCAAGATCAACAAAGGAATTGTCTCCCTCATTGCAAAATGCGGTGCCCGTGGTGTCGGGCTCTCGGGCAGTGATGGAAATATCATCCTTGCAAAGAAGATGGAGCTCCAGAAAATTGATGTCGGGGGTGTCCAGAAAGAAGTTGATCTCGGGCATGTCGGTGAGATCGAATGGATCGATCCTTCACTCTTAAATACGCTGCTCGACACGGGCTATATCCCGGTTGTCTCACCGATAGCGATCGACCGGTTCGGCGGGAGCTTAAACATCAACGCCGATACGGCAGCGGGCGACATTGCCGTTGCACTCAAGGCCTACAAACTCGTGAACATGACGGATGTGGACGGTGTCATGGACGCAAAACGTACCACCGTGTACCGGAAACTGACCGTTAATGAAGCGAGTGCCATGCGAAAATCCGGGGCGATCGGTGAAGGGATGATCCCAAAAGTGAGCTCGGTGATAAAAGCCGTAGAAAATGGTGTGAGTTTTGCGCATATCATCAATGGCAACACTGAACACAATCTTATCTTAGAACTCTTCACCCGCGACGGTGTCGGGACAATGATCTCCATAAAATAATTTTTTAAAAGCTACCTCAACAGATTTTTTTATTACCCGTCAATTCACTGTATAGTTACAAGGTTTTTAAAAAATGGATACAACAATAAAAATTGCTGCCGGACTTTTCATTGCCGTCATTTTTGTATCTGCGATTTTTTTTGTCACGTACCAGCCTGTACCGGCCACAGGAAATTCCGTGCAGGGGAATGTTACCGTGTATTTCTTCTATGGAGAAGAATGCCTGCACTGTCATAACGTGATGCCGTTTATGGAGTCACTTAAGCAAAAATACCCCACAGTGGATTTCCAGCTCCTCGAAACATGGCATAACGCGAAAAACCAGGCACTTTCCGTATCGTTAAACCGGAAGCTCGGTGTACAAAATGCCGGTGTTCCTGAAGTGATCCTGGGAAATGTCGTCCTGATCGGCGAACGGGATATTCCGGCAAAACTGGAATCTGCTATTATCGAGGCATTAAAAAACAAATAACCGGCGGGCAGGACCCCTTTAAACATCAAATTCCCCGGGCTTTTTAGATCCTTTGCTGCAACCCTCTTATCCGCTTCGAAAGAACAGACTTTACCGTCTTGACATCCAAATGTTTATCGCCCGTTAAACGAATGATTGCGTACTATACGGCGGTGGGTGAATGCGTGCATCTCGTTTGACAACATACCGGCTCCTGTTGGCGGCCGGTTTTATCTTTCTTCTCCTTGCGATTATACCTCCGGTGACTGCGTATGACAGCAGCAGTTGCAGTGAAGGATACTATGTCTTCTCCACGAGCGAAGGCCAGTGCTGTCGCGAAAACTTTCCCTATTATTATAATGGAGGCTGTTATGAATGCCAGTATGGGTATCGGAAGTTTTCGACAACCGGCGGCCAGTGCTGCCCGGAAGGCTACCCGTATGTTTATGAGGGAAAATGCCACCAGTGCAATTACGGCAGCGTGTACGACAGTTATTCCGGTACCTGTTGTCCGGCGAACACTCCCTATTATTATAATGGAGTCTGTAATGCATGCCAGAATGGGTATCAGAAGTTCTCGACAAGCCAAGGCCAGTGCTGCCGTGACGGCTTCCCGTATTATTATAACGGCAGGTGCAACCAGTGCCGTGAGACCAGCGTGTACGACAGTTATTCCGGCACCTGTTGTCCGTGGGATACCCCCCAGTATTACAATGGAGTCTGTAATGCATGCCGTGAAGGGTTTAAACAATACCCGACAAGCGAAGGCCAGTGCTGTCCCGAAGGCTATCCGTATTATTATACCGGCCAATGCCATGCACAGGCAGAGTCAACGAGCCCAAGTACCGGCGTAACGATTCCCTCCGTGGATACCCCGGCTGTGTTCTCGACCGCTCCGACCCCTGCCCCGGTGGTTGTTATCGTCAATGTCCCCCCATCGCCAACAAAGGCTCCGGTTGCGCCGTTCTTACCCGTTCTCGGGTTCGGTCTGCTCTGCGTTATCTGGGGCATTGCCAGAAAGAACACATGATCTCTTTGGCATATCCGGGAATCCTTTTTTCCCGTATCACCGTCTGTCGGCAATGCTTTTTCATTACTTTCCCCTCTCTTACATGAAAAAACGCGAGTATTCCGGGCACACATTGAAGCCATTTTGTGGCTCTGTAGAAATCATCGGTTTTTATGATAGACCGCTCTTGGGTGTTACGGCATCTGATGCCTCCGCCCCCGCCGCTCGGGCATCCCCCACACAGGGATAGGCCCACAGAAGGTTAGAGAAAATTCCGGGGGTCAAGGGGACGCTCCCCTTGCATTGCCTCCCCCTCTGGGGGAGAGAGGGGGTCACTCTCATAATTATCGAAGAATATAACCAGATATCAGGATAAAAATAGGATTTCTTTAAAGCCATTTTTTTGTAAGCGCACATACCCTTAAGCCAGGAATCCTTTGTCGGCGCATCCTTCTTTAACGTTCAATACGCATTCTCTTTTAAAAAAAGTCTGATCCGCATATTCTTTTATCGCCTTTTACAATAGTTACTGGGACTCGTATCAATGGAAAAAACACACAAGATTTTCCTGGTGTTGTTAGCAGTCATTATTGTCAGCGCTGCGTTTTTTTTTGCAGCCCCATACTCAAATTCCCTCAATCCAAAAATCCCCCTGCCCCTCTCCGTCAACAGTTCTGCTCCCGTAACTGCATTTTATTTTTATGGTGACGGGTGCAGCCACTGTGAAAAGGTAAAACCCGTTATCGCGGCACTCGAAGCAAAATATCCTGAACTCAATCTCACCCGGTTTGAGACTTATTATAATGCTGAAAACAGGCAGTTTTTTTCTGAGATGAGGCAGAAATACGGTGCTCCCAATCTCGGAGTTCCGGTAATTTTTATCGGACGCAGCACATTGCTTGGTGATATTGAGATTACCAACCGGTTTGAATCAGAGATCCTTCTTGAGAAACAGCGGCTCGCGTCCCTTAATGGTACTGCCCAACCTGGCACTCCCCCTGCCCCCCTCGTTACGCAGGAATCCCTGCAACTCAGCCTGTCGATGGTCATCTTTGCAGCGTTTGTTGACAGTGCCAATCCCTGCGGCCTGTCGGTGCTGGTCTTTTTGTTGATCCCGATGGCTGCTGCCGGGAGCAGGAGACGTATCCTGCTTGCCGGTGGTGCCTACATCACCGCGATGTTCCTGTTCCACCTCCTCGTGGGAATCGGGCTGTTCTCGATGATCTCGTTTTCGGGACTCTCGCGGGAGTTTGCGATTATCGGGGGAGCCGTTGCCCTTCTCCTGGGGATTATAACGATCGCCGATGTACTCCGGAACAAGGAGCATTTCATCCTGTCCATACCGGAATCACAGAAAGGAATGCTCGGGAACTATATCCGCATGGCATCGCTTCCCGCGGCATTTGTGCTGGGGATCCTTGCCGGTATTCTCGGCTTTTCCTGTACCGGGGGCATCTACATCAGCATTCTCGGTCTCATGGGCCGGGAGATGACGGTACTGTCCGGGCTGCCATGGCTAATCCTGTACAACCTTGTCTATGTGCTTCCCTTGATCCTGATCACCATCCTCGTTGCGTATGGCATATCCCCGGAACGGGCTGACAGCATGAGGGCTGAATACAAGCGGACGCTCAGGATGGTTATCGGTGTGATACTGGTTGCGCTTGGGGCGGTTATCCTTCTTGGGTGGATGGGGTAACCGACTTCCCCGTTTTTTATCGTGTCAACCGAATATCTGCGGGGTTTTTGCTGGTGTCCGCAGAAGGATTATCCGGGAAAATTCCCCGCTCATTTTTAAAAATAGATTATCACCGTGGCAAATACCTGTACGCAATTTGGTTTTATGGTAAGAAAACCAAATTAATAACGTGAAAAAATCGTTAATTTCATTCCTGTGTATGTTTTTTATCAGCCTGTTTCTGATAACGGCAGGCTGTACACAGGACCAGACCGGCATTTCTACCCCGGCACCGGCACGTCCGGGGCCATCCCCGCAGGTGACCTACACCTCCAATGAAACGCTCGTTGCCTTTGTCGAGAGTGCAGTTGCCTATGAAAAAGCATATGGCAGGGAGAAAGCCCTTGCAGAATTCAATAATAAAAATGGTTCGTTCATACAAGGAGAACTCTACATCTACGCCTATGCGTTCAATGGTACGACCCTTGCCCATCCGATCAACCCGGAGTCGGTGGGAAAACTCCGCGAGGGGGCCAATGGGGTGTTTGTGAAGGAAATGGGTGCGGTGATTAAGAATGGCAGTGGTTATTACCGGTTCGTGTACATCAATCCCCTCCACAACAACACGCTCGAATCAAAACTCGGGTATGGTGCACCGATAGATGGGGACTGGTGGCTTGGATCCGGTGTATATGAAGGGCCGATGAATCCGGCAACACCCGTCGCGGGAACGACCCGGTAACCGTAAGTCTTTCCGGTTACCCGGGTCGTGGTTCAGTAAAAAATCTTTTAAAAAAAATCCAGAAAAATAGGGTTACGTTATCTTCGCTGCTGCAATACCCGCCAGTTGTTTGGCGGTTTCATAATCGGCAGCAGTCCCGTTCGTCCAGAAATCCTGGTACACGTCCTTTTTCACAAACGAGATCAGGTACATATGGGTATTATCGCTGTTATCGGAAAAAACCAGTGCATTGCTGGAATCCCCGATGCCAGGCGCGGGTAATATATCGAGCGTCAGGTTTGCATTGTTTTCCGCAATTATCCCGTTTTTGTATGCTTCGATGGTATTTGGGATGATGAGCGTGATATTTTCAGCAGGATATACGGAGATAACCTGTTCAAAGACCGTACCGGAAGGCGAATTCGGATCATTTTTCCGGAACGTCGCAAAATACCCTTTCTTCCACCCGTGATCAACAGCCCAGGATCGCATTTCAGAGATATTTCTCTCGGATTTTTCCACAAGGGTCAACGTTGACGGAATTTCAGAAGGCTGTAATATCATCTGCGAGGGCTCGATTGTTGAGAGCCTGGTGCCGGTTGCCGGTGATGGGGTTTGTGTAACCGGTGATACCGGCGGGGCTTGCGATGTACATCCTCCAATACAGACCGAGAGGATGATAAAAACCAGGATGAACATCGTGGCAATGGACTGCTTATTCATGGTTAGTATATACCCTGTGCCACGAAAAACGTTTGTTGTTTTTGCGTCTGACCGGCATTTTGTTAAAACAAAAACTCTCATGGAGAGACGCGTGCCCAGGTACCCGGACTCTTCCGGTTCGGGTTCTGCCGGGATACTCCAGAACAGGAAGTGTGTATTTTTAAAAATAAATCACCGTTAACACGGTGATAGTAAAAAAATGAGTGAGGCAGTTTGCGTGCGCTTCACTTGAGCTTTTTCTCGAGCTTTTTGAGTTTCTTCTTGGCCTCTTGGCTACCTGCGGCCGCCTGCTTCGAGAGTTCTTCTGCCTTGGCCTTCTTTACCTGGTTCAGCTTTACTAGTTGTTTCTTACTCGTTGGCATATAGTCACCTCGCTTTTTAGTCTTTGGTTGATGCTAATTAGCTTTTTTCCTTCTTAAAATATCCCTGTATCGTTGGTTTCAGCCAGTAAAAACTTCAAAATAAACGAAATGCTCCCCTTTTCATTGCCTCCCCCTCTGGGGAAGAGGGGGGGGTTACTCTCATAATTATCGAAGAATATAACCAGATCTCAGGATTAAAATAGGATTTCTACAGAGCAAAAAAAAAGAATTTACTATGGACTGTTCCTGAACTGGTACTCCGGCGCTTTCCGGTAATGTTCGAAATAATTCCCGATGAGATCATTTTCGAGTTCCCTGAGCTGGTGCGGGAGAACCGTTTTATCTAAACTATGGAAAGAGAACTGCAGCTCTTTTTCATCCCAGGATTTCTTACTGAGGTCTGACAACCGGTTCGCACAATTCCCGGCCCGGCCGATGGAGACAATCTCCTGCGAACCGGCATCGGTGAGGATATAGATGCCCGGGCCGGCGGGGGCGGTTATGATTTTTTCCGGTGCAAGCTTTTCAGTGCTGCTCCACGCAAGTCCCATCCAGCCGGGTTGTCCGGGCGTTCCGGTTGCAGGCAGCGGTGACTGACCGGGGCTGCCAGCCGGGTTATCTTTCTGGTCCGTTTTCAGGTTCCCGCCCCGCAGGTTTTCTTTCCGGGTGGTGGACTTCCGGTACCGCGGGTGGAAGCGGCCGAAGTTGCTTACTGTTGATTCCCCGCGTTCCTGCCGGTAGCGGTACAGGAGATAACTCTCCATTCCCCGCCTGCTGTTATTGGATGCATCGAGCGGGGTGGCGGAGCATTCATACTCGAATCCTTCTGCGTCGTGCCAGGCCCACAGGGCCGGCGCTTCTGCGTGGGGATCGGTCCACGGCATCAGCTTCGTGTTCCGGAGTTCTACGCGAAGGTCAGAGAGCCGCTGGTGCAAAGTCCTTCTCGTTTCCCCGATATACATGAGGAAATCTTTTCCTGCCGGTCGTATCCGGTAGAGGCCGGGCTCTTTTTGGATCTGGTGGAATTCCTCTTTTGATGCGGTGAACGGGACCCACTGTGTCCAGGGGAGGTTCTGCCAGTTTTCTGAGAAGTATTCTTTCTTAAGTAATTCTGCGATGAGTTGGTCGGGA
>JBAZQT010000129.1:0-2789 GCA_041645055.1 Methanoregula sp.
TCAGTCAAAATCGGATGCTGCTATGGGGATTCGAACCCCAGTCGCGAGCGTGAGAGGCTCGCATGATTGGCCGGACTACACTATAGCAGCGCAATTGCTCAATAACTTGGGCGATATTTTTACTTATAGTTTATTACGACCTTAAAAGTAACTGTTCTCTCTTCGTTGCTGTTCATTCCGTAAATGCGGTGCAATTATTCAAGCAATATGAGGACCCGGTAATTTGTTTTTTGAAACAGGTCTCTACCGGAACCCTCTCGTTTCTCTCTGGCGGAAAGTCAAAATCCGGCGTTTTTCCCACAACAACTATATCTCGCACATGTGGCGATTAATATAGGAATGAGTAGTCTTGAAGAACAGATTAAAGAGCTCGAAGACGAGCTTGTCAAGACGCCCTATAACAAGGCTACTTCCAAGCATATCGGACGGATAAAGGCAAAGATCGCACGTCTCAGGGACGAAGCGGTAAGCCGCGCAATGAAAGCCGGCGGGGGCGGTGAAGGGTATTCGGTTAAAAAGTCAGGTGATGCTACTGCAGTCCTTGTAGGGTTCCCATCGACCGGTAAAAGTACGCTTTTAAACAAACTCACCGGTACGGACAGTGCGGTAGCGGCATACGCGTTTACTACACTCACGGTCGTTCCCGGAGCGCTCGAACACAAAGGCGCAAAGATCCAGCTTCTCGATATCCCGGGTCTGATTGCCGGTGCTGCAATGGGCAAAGGACGAGGCAAGGAAGTTATTGCCGTTGTCCGCGGGGCAGATATCATCATTATCCTTGTAGATGTTTTTAACGAGCGGCACTTTGATGTGCTTATCAAGGAACTCTACGATGCCGGTATCCGGATTAACGTCCCAAAACCAGATATCACCATCAAGAAATCCTCACATGGCGGTATCCGGCTCAACGCGGTTGGTACTCTGGATCTTGATATTGAAGAAGTCCGGTCTATCCTTGCCGAGAGCAAGATGATGAATGCGGATATCCTTATCCGCGGGAACGCTACGCAGGATGATCTCATTGATGCTCTTCAGGGTAACCGCGTCTATGTTCCGGCGTTCATAGCGGTGAACAAAGTTGATCTCGTAGACAAGGAACGGTACCTGGAGATCGAACACGATATTGCAGAACGGTTCGGGAGCCAGCCGCTCATGATATCGGCCCACGTCGGTTATCACCTTGAGGAGACTAAAGATGCGATCTACGATTGTCTCGGGTTTATGCGTATCTATCTCAAACCCCATGGTGGTGAAGCGGATCTTGAAGAACCCCTCATTGTCAGGAATGGCAGCACAATCGAGGATGTCTGTACCAAGCTCCACCGTGAATTTGTCCAGAAGTTCCGTTACGCACGGGTCTGGGGCAAATCGGTCAAGCACCCGGGGCAGAGGGTTGGTCTGACCCACAGACTGGTTGACAGCGATCTGATCACGATCATTGTTGAACACTGATCTCCTGGAAAATCCGCCAGACTCCAACTTCTTTTTTCCCGGTCCGTTCAGAAAAATTGGCTCTGTAGAAATTCTATTTTTATCCAGCGATCTGGTTATATTCTTCGATAATTATGAAGATGACCCCTCTCTCTCCCAGAGGGGAGGCAACGCAAAGGGAGCGTCCCCTTGACCCCGCAGTGGAATTTTCACTAACTTTCTGTGAGCCTATCCCTGTGTGGGCGATGCCCGAGCGGCGGGGGCGGAAGCATCAGATGCCATAGCCTCCAAGAGTGGTTTATCATAAGAATCGATTATTTCTAGAGCCGAAAAATTAATTTGTGAAAAATCCTGGACCGTCCTGTTCCTTGCACACGAAATCCTGGCGTTCTCCGGTTTTACTATAACTGATACCAGCACTCCGGGGAAGAGCGTGCGATTTGAGATTATTGTTCCTGAAGGTTAATTCAGGGAGAGGGAAAAAAGAAGCAGCAGTACAAATGGTAAGCAGATTCGTCTTGCTTTTCGGTTTTCCTCTTTTATTCTATTTCTCATTTAGTGGCTGGTTGAATGGCTGCTTTGATGATCGCAAGCGGTGCTTCTGTCTTGATCCCATACCCGCAAAAGTGTGTTCGTGTTGCGGCATATCCACAAGCCCGGATACGATCGAGAACAATATTGATGTCCGGTGGGGATACTTTCAATAATTTTGCAATATGGTGATAATCGTAAAACGATGATGTGGGCAGTTCATCGATGCAGGTGCTGATGAGTTTCTCCAGATCTTTTTTCGTGCCGAGTTCCATGGTTTTTAACTGGTCCTGCATCTGGAGGAGCGTATCGTGATTTCGGATGCTGCCAAGCCACAGAGGGCCGATGAATCCGAGCGGTTTACCGCAGTCGGGGCATGATATGGCAGGGGGAACCATACCGGGGTGTTCTTCCCGATACAGGCATTTCGGGCACTGGAGAATAAACCCGATCTGTTTTAAGGTATTGTCGGCGGCACCAGCCCCCCTGAGTAACCGGAGGTGGAGCCGTACGAAATGCTCGCGGGCATAACAGAACGTGGGCTCAATTCCCCGATCGTACTTGACGGTTTCGCGGACAACAAACCCGAGCAGGATTCGGAGCCCTACTTCACTATGGTACTCGGTGTTTTGCGGTCGTGCGAAATATCTCCGTATTCCAGCTTTCATGTGTGCTCCGCAGAGAGGAGCGGTATCGGTAGCAGTGACAAAAAGAAACCTGCGCGTACCCTTGATTGCCGCGTCCACCACCATTGCCGGTGTCCCGAACGGGTCAAGATCCACGGCATCAAATGCTCGCTCCGAGAGCAGCGCGTTGGCATCTCTCTG
>JBAZQT010000063.1:0-16622 GCA_041645055.1 Methanoregula sp.
CAACCATCACCGGTATCCTGATGGCACTCATCCTCAACAACAGTGGTGGTGCATGGGACAATGCCAAGAAATACATCGAGACCGGTGTCCATGGCGGCAAGAAGAGCGAGGCCCACAAGGCAGCCGTTATCGGAGATACAGTCGGCGACCCGTTTAAGGACACTGCCGGCCCGTCGCTCCACGTGCTCATCAAGCTCCTTGCGACCTTGACGCTCGTGCTCGCGCCGCTGTTCATTTAAAAATATTTTTTTTTCGAGTGTTTTACTCATATCCTAAAAAAGCCCGGACTCCGCATTGATTGAGATGTGCGCTGATGAGCAATTTGATGGGTAAAAAACGTTTTCCTCGTTGGATGACACGAAAAGAGGTTTACGATAAAGGCTTTTTCTTTCTAACCGGATGGTGCTGGCGGACACACCCGGATCATGATATGTTCTTAGGATTTCCGGTGCATACCCACAGGAACATGGATCTCGAAACGGGCCCCTTTCCCGGGTTCGCCAGTTTCATCGATCGTAAGACCGGTAATTGACAGCACCTCCCGTACGAGATACAAACCGAGACCGGTATGCTGGCCGTGTCCTTTCCGGAAAATACTTTTTTTATCATTATGACTGATTCCGTTTCCGTTATCCTCAACAATAAGGGTAAAATGTTCTGGAGTGCCTTTTCCATATACTTTAATCCAGGTCATTTTACCCCCGTGCATGACTGCATTTTCAAAAAGATGGTAAAAAACTGTTTTTAGCAGGGGGTCTGCAAATACTTCAATACCAGCCATTTTTTCATCAATTGAGACCTGGGAAAAACCGTTGTTCTGACAGACAATCATGATAGTCAGAGATAGATCCTGCCACAGGGGTTTCTGCATGCCAAGATCCTGGTAATGTTGGGTAAACGAAATCTGGCTGCGGATAACGTCACTAGCCTGTGCAGCTTTTGAAATCCACTCTTTGGTCATCGTATCCGTTGTTTTTCCTTCGATTAACCCACAGTATCCCTGAAGTACCGTAAGCTGATTAAGGATGTCATGCCGAGTTATACTGGACAGCAGGTTGAGTTTTATATTCACCTCATTCAATGCGTATTCCGTGCGTTTGCGGTCGGTGATATCCCTTCCCACAGATTGGTACTCAGTCACTATGCCCTTTTCATTAAAGATAGCCCGATCTGACCATTGTTGCCAGCGAACTTCACCAGAGGGCATAATGATCCGGTGTTCAATAGTATGTGCCGGGTGGTCCGGACTGAATGATGCAAAATGGGCCTTTAAGAGAGAACGGTCCTCTTCTGGAACATCCGGGGTAAAAAAATGGTTGATAATATCGTCGCGGTTTTTTCCGAAATAGCGACAGTATGCGTCGTTGACAAAGAGATGGGTTCCATCCGGTTTAAACCGGCAGATGAATTCGGTCTGGTCCTCCACCACGTTCCGGTACCGCTCTTCACTAAGCCGGAGTTCCTGCTCGTTTCGGCTAAGGTCTTCATAGTTTGACCGTAGTTCCTCTTCAGTCGCTGTCAGTTGTTCATACGCCGCATTCAGTTCCTGCTGGCTCTTTGCGAGCTCGTCATAATTCTGGCGAAGTTCTTCTTCGGTTGCAGTCAACTGTTCATATGCTGCATTCAGTTCCTCGTTTGTGCGCCTCAGCTTATCTTCAGCGAGAATCTTGCTGGTCGTATCCCTTCCCACCGACTGGTATTCTATGATGCGGCCACTCTGGTCAAAGATTGCCCGATCACTCCAACGCTGCCATCGTACTTCCCCTGATGGCATACTAATCCGGTGTTCGATTATGATTACCGGGTTTTCAGGGGAGAACGCTGACAGATGCTGTTTCATCTGGGTCAGGTCCTCTTGAGGGATCACTACGGTATGCCGTTTTCCAATGCAAGTCTTCTTGTCCAGACCAAAGTAGCGACAATAAGCATCGTTTACAAACGTGAGCCTGCCATCAGGAGTGAACCGACAGATAAATTCGGTCTGGTCCTCCACCACATTCCGGTACCGCTCTTCACTGAGCCGAAGCTCCTGCTCGTTGCGACTGAGCTCTTCGTAGTTTGAACGCAGTTCTTCTTCAGTTGCTGTCAGTTGTTCGTAGGCGGCATTCAGCTTCTGTTGGCTTTTATCGAGTTCATCGTAGTTCTTGCGGAGTTCTTCTTCGGTTGCTGTCAGTTGTTCGTAGGCAGCATAAAGCTCCTCGTTGGTGCTCCTTAGTTTTTCTTCCGCGATGACCTTATCAGTCGTGTCCCTTCCCACGGACTGGTATTCAACAACACGACCATTCTGGTCAAAGATTGCCCGATCGCTCCAGCGCTGCCATCGTACTTCCCCGGATGGCATACTAATCCGGTGTTCGATTATGATTACCGGGTTTTCAGGGGAGAACGCTGACAGATGCTGTTTCATCTGGGTCAGATCCTCCTTGGGGATCACTACGGTATGCCGCTGTCCGATGCAAGTCTTCTTGTCCAGACCAAAGTAGCGACAATAAGCATCGTTTACGAATGTGAGCCTGCCATCCGGAGTAAACCGACAGATGAATTCAGTCTGGTCCTCCACTACGTTCCGGTACCGCTCTTCACTGAGCCGAAGCTCCTGCTCGTTGCGACTGAGCTCTTCATAGTTTGACCGCAGTTCTTCTTCGGTTGCTGTCAGTTGTTCGTAGGCGGCATTCAGTTCCTCATTTTTACGCATCAGTTTTTCTTCAGCCAGGATCTTGCTGGTCGTGTCCCTTCCTACAGACTGGTATTCAACAACACGACCATTCTGGTCAAAGATTGCCCGATCGCTCCAGCGTTGCCACCGCTCTTCCCCGGATGGCATAATAATCCGATGTTCAATTATACTAACCGGGTTTTCAATGGAGAACGCTGAGAGATGCTGTTTCATCTGGGTCAGGTCCTCCTTGGGGATCACTACGGTATGCCGCTGTCCAATGCAGGTGTTTTTATCCAGGCCAAAGTAGCGGCAATAAGCGTCGTTTACGAACGTGAGCCTGCCATCCGGAGTAAATCGGCAGATGAATTCGGTCTGGTCCTCCACCACGTTCCGGTACCGTTCCTGACTGAGCCGAAGCTCCTGCTCATTTCGACTGAGCTCTTCATAGTTTGAACGCAGTTCCTCTTCAGTTGCTGTCAGTTGTTCATACGAGGCGTTCAGTTCCTGCTGGTTTTTACCGAGCTTTTCGTAGTTTGACCGCAGCTCTTCTTCGGTTGCCGTCAGTTGCTCGTAAGCGGCATTCAGAGCGTCGTTTGTATTCCTTAGTTTCTCTTCAGCGTCTTTCTTATCGGTGATATCACGGATAGATTCTATCGCACCAATCACATTACCGCAGGTATCATAGAGTGGAGAGGCTATGAGCCCTACATGAGCCCCCTTGCCGCCATACAGAGCCGGACTCCATATTTCTGAGAGGATTTTATCCCCGTTTCTTTTCAGATACGGATACTTTTTTTCAATGCCTTTATCTTTTTTCAGGACCAGATCAATCAGAATCGGTCGTTTCTTCCCATAAAACGGAACTGCATAGGAATAATCCCCTGTTCCAAGGATCGCATCTTTTGGTATTCCGGTCATCTCCTCCATCGTCCTGTTCCAGGAGATGACCTGATTCTCAAGGTTGACTGCAAATGTCGCATCGGGGAGGAAATTGATGATATCTAACATGCGCTGCTCGGATTCCTTTAACGCGTCGTGCGTCCGTTTCCGATCAATAGCATTATTTATTTTATGTTCAAGTTCAGCAAACTGGGATTTCTGCTCTCCACCCTTCTGGAGATAGAAATCGGCACCACTGTTTAAGGCTTCAATAACAATTTCTTCCCGGCCCCTGCCGGTAAACAGAATAAACGGTATATCGTTCTGTTTCGAACGGATATGACGGAGAAACTCAATGCCCGACATATCGGGCATCTGGTAATCAGAGATGATCGCGTCGAATTTTTTTGATTTGATCTGGTGAAGTGCATCTTCAACGGTAGTTGCCGTATCGACACGAAGGTGTCCTGACTTTTCAAGGAATGCTTTACCGAGATCAAGAAGAGCAGGCTCATCATCGACATAAAGCACGTTTGACATAAAAATTTCTCAACAGGTATTGTAAATGTACTATTTTGATTAATTTAATTAATCGATTTGATTTTCTTTTCCTGAGGATCATTTACTGAGGTTAGTCATGAGGTGGCTCCGGCTATAGAACTGCCTTTTAGTAACCGAACCGGATGGGATAAGGGGACTGGGCAGCCATTTATCTTCCAAATCCGGATACTATTCATGGATTCGCAGGAACACATCCTCATCATAAGTGCGGGTGAGAGTATCCATAAAACGTATCCTGCTGTTCTTAAAGATCTCCGGTCCGTTACACACACGTTCATCTTTGCTGAAAAAGAGGTCTATACCAACTCGGCCCGGGATGATAACCAGAAAAGAATGTGGAAATCTGCCATCCGCGACGCAATCGATGCGGTAAATTCAATCTCCCTTTCCCGGAATATTTCCTGTGCACTGGTCTGTATCGATGCTGCGACGTTCAATGCCATTCGCGATCCGATACTTGGGATATTTAGCGATCATCCGGATGCCCGGTATTCGTTTGACATCTCTGCTGGCTCAAAACGTCTCTCGCTAGGCCTGTTTTCGATGTCGCTCTGGGTAGAGGGCGACACATATTACGCATTTGGAAATTCCCCAACACGAAGAGTACCGGTTCCGACACTTCCTACAAAAAACCTGCCGGCAAATCCGTACTATCTCGTTATCCTCACAATTCTCTTCCGGGGACAGGAACACGGGAAAAGAACGATTACCCTGGTACCGAAAGAGACGCTGTTCAACGAGACAAAAATATGGCAGATATCGGTTCGGGATGGGAATGAGGGATCTGCTGGACAGGATCTGTCTCCGACTGTCTTTTCCCGGCTTATTACTACTTTGATCAGATGGAATCTGATCCGGGAGGAGACCGATCCGGACAATGATCAGGAAAAACTCTACTGCATCACCCCGGATGGCGAGCTGGCATTGTACGTCTATTCAGCACGGATGAAAAAACGGGGTGTCGCAAGTACACCGGATCTCACATAATTCCCTGAATAATGAGGACCGGACAAAAAAAAGCAGTATTGACCGTGAAAAACGGTCATTCGATCGGATTGTGAATAGTCGAAATGAGTGTCTACTGCCCTTTCAGTGTCCGTTCATCTTCTGCAATCCATTTTTTCAGTTTCAGAATACCGTCCTCAATATCCTTGATACGGGCTTCGGTTTCCGCGAGTTGGGTTTTTGCCAGAGCAACCTTCTCAGGGATCTCACACGTGGTAAGAAATGCCTGTATATGACCCCTGCCAATCTGGAAATTTTCTAACGCACTCGCCGCTTTCCGGTAACGCTCATAATTGGCCTCGAGATTCTTCCGGACACGGGATTCTGTTTCCGACTGCTGCCGGGGCTTTCCCGCTTTTACTGATCCCCAAGCAGCATCATGGGTTTTGCGGATCTTCTGGATATGATCAAAACAGGTCTTCTTGTGTTTTGCAATCATTTCGTGCTTGAATTTTCCCAGCAGGTCACCTGCATTCTTAAGAGCCTGCCCGCGTTCCACCATCTCATGGATCTCTAATGCAGCGGTATTTACGGGAAGTTGTGCCAGTTCCGCAAGCTTCATAATTTCATCAAAATGACCCTGCGACAGGGATTCCAGTGACCCATATTCAGTTTTCTGCTTCTCCTTGACTTCCCAGCAAATGGTATTGAATTGTTTCCAGAGCAGATCCCGGTCACTCTGGGCGAGGGGTTTTAACTTTTTGAATAACGCGGTAATCTGTTTTACCTTGTTCCAGAAATCCTGGTATTTTGTTATGAGCGGGCGGTTCTCTCGGATCGGAATGGTTAGTGAGACCAGGTTTTTAATTTCCTGATCCAGATGTTCTGCATTTTTATGGGCGTTTTTAAGCCAGGGATCATCTTCGGGTTTCATAAAAAAATCTCGAACGCTTTAGCCTATGGACTATTTTATCTGTATCTGCACGCGTGGCTTTAAAATGATATCCATCCCCGGATTTTCCCCGATACTGATTATTGCCAGGATTCGGAAGACCGCATATCACATCTGCGAAAATTATTACCCGATTACTATCGTTTATCTCACTTCTTTTAAGTTCACCGAGACATCATTGGATATCCGGGAATAGCGCTTCGGGTTCTCATCGAACTGCTTTTTGCACCAGTTGCAGCAGAAGTAATATTTCTGGTTTTTATGGGTGCTGGTGATTTTCGCATCTTCTTCATCAACTATCATAAGACAGACGGGATCGGTTGCCATGGTAAAAACACTCTACACACCCTTTGTGCGGATTTCATAAAATGCTCTCGCTTTTGAACGGGGGATACCGGTTAGAGAGATGCCTGGTTCCGATCCATCTCCCGTTTCTTTGAATGACCTTCTGGTTTGCGTTAACCTGAAACCAATGAGTCCTCTTGAATTTTATAGAGCAACAGGTAACAGTTTTTTAGAGAGATCACCATGAGTGCACGAATACTCGTTGCCTATGCAACACGGAACGGGTCAACTGCAGAAATTGCACAGGCCATTGGCAGGGAACTGACAAACACTGGACTCGCTGCTGATGTCGCTGAGATTAAAACAGTCTCAAATCTCGCAAGCTACAATGCGATCGTTATCGGAGGTCCGCTTTATATGGGAAGTGTTGATGGTTCTGTCGGAAAATTTGTCAGAAAAAACCGTGAACAGCTCGTGAAACTACCGGTCGCCGCATTTGCAGTTGGGCTTGCACCGAAGAGTCCGGATCCCACCGCAGTTGAGATGGCCATGGCGGCCCTGAAAAAGTCACTCGAACCAGTCATACCTGTGGAGTCGGTCCTGTTTGCCGGAAAGCTTGATCCTGCAAAAGTAAACTTTGTGATGCGTAAGTTTTTGGAGATGGCAAAGATCCCTGCCGGTGACTTCCGTCATTGGAACGTGATTGCTGCATGGGCACGGGATCTACCGGAGAAGATGAAACTCTAACCGGTTCCTTTTCCCTCACACGGATTAATAAAATACCGGGAGTCCAAAGGTTATTGGAGATTGAATTCCGCTTTTACAAAATCATTAAACCACTGAACAATTCAGTGTTTTACTAATATGTCTCCGACAATCCGCAAAGATTGCCCCTGCCCGAATATAACGTGTAAACGGCATACACTATGCGATGAGTGCGAGGCCAGTCGTGCGGCAAAAGGTATGCTGCCATTCTGCAAGCTGCCACCATTATCACTCTGGGGAAAGATACGGAAAATGCTCGGAATGAAAAAGATACATTTCCACCAGGAAAAAAGAGGAGAGTAAAAAGACAGGATCTCTCCTCTGGTCTAAAAATTTCCAGAGTGTAATCGGGTTATATTAATACGAATATTCATATCATTCAAAAAAAGATTGCCCTCTGTAAATACTGCACAGATATCCGGCAGGGAAATACCGGACGGAAGAAAGAGACATTGAATACGAAACTCGCCGTGCCAAAGATACCTGCACAGTGTGTTGCAGTAAATCTGAACTACATTAAAATTCTTGAGACTCTTGCCAGCTCACCGGGAAAACAGGAGCCGGCATCACGAGTTTACTGGCGCACTGCCCGCCGCAGGTGTATCACTTCAAATATGTCCATGATTTTTCCTCTTCCTTCCGGTATGAGTTACTGCCACATTACCTCAAGGGGCTTTCTCCAGGGGATCCCGTAGATCTTGTACTGCGGGTGGCCAAACATCATCGCATAGGCAGATTTCCGTCCCGCAGGCAGGCCGAGCTCCTTCTGGAGCGGTTCATAGATGTTAGCAGCCATGGCCACAAAACCTGCCCAGCAGGTTCCGATACCAAACGCCGGGGCAGCAATATCGAAATGGGTGAGAGCGATGATGGCATCGGTAGATGCAACCGGGTTACCTTCCGGAATGTGGGCAAAGAGCAGGTGCGGGGCACCCCGGCAGATGACATCATTTCCGCTCTCCCAGGATTTGATCAGTATCGGAACGTAACCGCTCATCGGGTGAGCGGTATTCAAAAGGCTCTTCATCCATTCAGCGGTGAAACCGGCGATCTTTTTCACTTTCGCCGTATCATGGACAACCAGCCACTGTACCGGCTGCCCGTTTCCTCCCGATGCGGCGTACCGGGCGATGTCAAGCACCTGCTCTATCTTTGTCTTTGACACGGGATCGCAAGTGAAGTGCCGCACGGACCGGCGTTTCTTCAGATATATCTCCAGATCTCCAGAAGCGATTGCCCCGGCACCGGGAGAAAGGAGAACCTTCTCATCCGGGCGAATGTTCAGGAGAAGTGCCTGGGATGGGCAGGAGACCTCGCAGTGCCCGCACTGGATACACCTCCCGGCCGCTTCCTCTTTTACAAGCGGCAGGGTGTTCTCATCGGCGGGGGTAACGATCGCCATCGGGCATACAACAGAGCAGATCCCACACCGAGTGCAGAGATCCAGGTCAACAAATATCGTAGTCATGTTCAGATTTCTCCTACCTGTATCCTGTATATCCGGTTATCAGCAGGTTCCGGTATTTTCGTATAAGAATTTTAATGATTCATCATCCGCAGGAGCCAGGCCATATTCTGCCCGGCTCTTTTCGCCAGCTGGATTCCTTCCTCATCGCGTTCAACATCACCAATCTCCCGCCCGACACCGATTGCGGGAAAGCCGGGAACGATCATGTCATTGGCGAGGAAAAAATGAAGCAGTGAGTCGGCGGTGCGACTGGCTCCGGTGCGTCTTACGGCAACAACGGCATTCCCGATCTTATGGCTGAAGGGATGACCGTTGGCATACGAGACAAACCCGGCCCTGTCGATAAGTGCCTTCATCTCCGGGGTGACATCCAGAAAGTACACCGGGGATCCAAGGATAATCCCATCGGCCCCATTCATCGTATCGATACAGGAATTTACTATATCATCATTGATGACACAGTGCCGATCACGGTTCTCGAAGCATTTCATGCAGGCAGTACAGCCGTGGATCTTCTTCCCGCCAATCTGCACGGTTTCCGTTTCGATCCCTTCTTTTTCAAGCTCATGAAGGACATGCCGGATTAAGATGGAAGTGTTTCCATCCTTCCGAGGACTCCCGTTGAATGCAACGACTTTTATCATCTCATTCCTCCTTGATCTGCTTCTTTCCGGCACTCCAGGCATCCCCGGCGTACTCCCCGAGTTTCCAGTAGCGGTTATCGGGCATTGTGAGGAAAAGCGGTTCAATCGCCGGGAAATCCGGTTTCCCGTCCGTCACCACGCGGCCATCAGCATAGACTCCGGCAATCTCTCCGATAAAGAGCGTGTTGGTGGGCAGGGGAACGCTCTGGACAAGCCGGCATTCAAGCGTGACCGGGCATTCCCTGATCATCGGTGCGGTCTTCAATGAACCATAGAAAACATCAAACACACGGGACTTGTCGATCTTCTCACCGGATACGAGCCCACAGTAATCTGTTTTCTCAAGGAGAGCTGAAGATGGGATATTCACCGAGAAGGTTTTCATTTCTGCAATACCTTTGGCAGTGTAGTGATGGTTCCCGATCCCGCAGAGAATCATGGGAGGATTCGCATTCGCCCGGGCACACCACCCCACGGTCATGAAATTGTCTTTTCCATTCACCTGTGTCCCTACAAGGACCACCGGCATCGGGATGAAAAAGTTCTGTCCGATCTGTATCTTATCCATAGATTTTTCCTCACTTCCGCGGTATGCGGAGGTTCCTGACAGAAAGCCATAAGCAGGCAGCATGCAAACTATTCTTCTGCAAGGGCAATCTGAACCATTATGATAAAATCTGCCTTAAGTGAATATATAGGAAATACAGTTAATATGGTAACTTACTTTCAATGGAGTAACCATGACCTACAGTAAGAATGGGAAGACCTACCACTGCCCGGTCGAAGCGGCACTCGAGGTGATTGGTGGGAAATGGAAGCCACTTATTCTCTGGGCTCTCGGGAACAACGTGATGCGATTCGGTGAGCTTCAAAAAGGACTACCGGGAGTCAACGCCAAGATGCTCACGAAACAGCTCCGCGAACTCGAAGAGGATGGTGTAATTACACGGACCGTTTTTCCCGAGGTACCACCACGGGTGGAATACGCTATTACCGATTTCGGAAAGACCTTAATCCCGATATTGCAGGCGCTTTGTAACTGGGGGGCGCATTATCTCGATATTGATGAAACCTCTGCGAGTCAGTGCTCAACAAAAACCGTAAAGAAGAAGAGATGATGGGCACCGGACGGTCATCCCGGTAATAATCCTTTTTGTAGAGATACACGAGCATCGTTTCATATCAATATATCAACAGTATCTGTTGTCTGTCACTTTCACCTCGCTCATGCCACATCCCTTATCTCTCATTCCCACTCATTTCTCTGCATGGACCCGGTAATTTCCCAAATCCGGAAGGAACTAAAAAACCATGCAGACTCTGAGATCCAGAAGACCTCTCAACGGTTCTTCAAAGAAGAAATCCGTTGCTACGGAATAAAGACGGCAACCGTAATCGCTATTGCAAAGAAATACTGGAAAGTGGTAAAAGGGCAGTCGAAATCGGAAATCTTTGCGATCTGCGAGGAGCTGTACCAATCCGGTTACATAGAAGAGTCGTTCGTCGTCTCGAACTGGGCCCATGCCCTCTCGGGCCGGTATGAGCGGGAAGACCTGCTGGTGTTCCGGCACTGGATTGACACGTACATAACCAACTGGGCTTCCTGCGACGGGTTCTGTAACCACACGATGGGGGATTTCATCGAACAATACCCGGAATATATAGACGAATTCAAGCGCTGGACACAGTCGAAGAACCGTTGGATGCGGCGAGCTGCCGCGGTCTCACTTATCGTTCCGGCCAAACACGGGACGTTTCTCAACGAATCCATTGAAATTGCCGACCTTTTGTTGACTGATGGAGACGATATGGTGCAGAAAGGTTACGGTTGGCTGCTTAAAGAGGCGAGCCGGAAGCACGAGAAAGATGTGTTCGATTACGTGATGAAAAACAAGAAGGCGATGCCCCGGACAGCGTTAAGATATGCAATCGAGCTGATGCCAAAGGATCTTAAAGCAGAAGCCATGAAAAAAGACTGGTAACCCGATGAGAAAGATAACTTCCTATATGCCGTGCAGAGAGGGGGCTCACTGGGATTGTTCCCTGATAATAATCGGCAAAAAAGTTTTTTTCCTTATTCCATCTGCCGGATATGGTGTCCGCTTCCCTCTTCAAGCTGCTGTGCGACATGTTCCTTAAGCTTCCCAAGCAGATCGGAGGAAATTAATTTCCCGGACATCACATGAATTTCCTTTTTATTAGTGGAAGGGTTGATCTCATAGGTCAGGACAAAATCCTCGTGGTTTGCCATTGATGAGAAGAGCAGATCGGTCACGGCTTCATGAAACGGTTTTTCATCGTTTTTCCGGCGCGTTTTTCTGACAGTCATTATGGTACGTGCTACGCGCGGGATAATAAATATTCATATAAAAACGATGGTTACCCTACAAAAAGGGGAGTAAACCGATTATATGCAGCTAAATACCATTCTTTT
This sequence comes from Methanoregula sp., assembly GCA_041645055.1. Lineage (GTDB taxonomy): Archaea > Halobacteriota > Methanomicrobia > Methanomicrobiales > Methanospirillaceae > Methanoregula. The sequence continues at coordinate 11,593 of JBAZQT010000063.1, forward strand.
TCAAAAATCGCTCGTGCAGCCGGGTATCGCCTCCCAGTTCCGGGTGGAACGACAAGGCCATGTGCTTTCCCTGCTCAACAGCAACGATCCCTTGATCCAGCCGTGAGAGCACCGTGACACCGGGTCCGACGTGAGTCACAACCGGTGCCCTGATGAAGATGGCATGAAACGGCCCCCCATCAAGGCTCTCGATAGGGAGATCGGTTTCGAATGATTCCCTCTGGCGACCGAATGCGTTCCTGTCCACAGTCATGTCGACAAGATTCAGAGAATTGATGCGGGCATCATCCACATGAGTCGCTACCAGGACCATCCCGGCGCAGGTTGCAAAAATGCCACCGGAGAAATTTTGGATTGGCTCATAGAGATGATTCTTGTCTATAAGTCGGGAGATAGTAGTCGATTCCCCCCCCGGAAGTGCCAGGACCTGACAACCTTCCAGATCAGCGGGGTGGCGTACGGTGACCACATCTGAAGATCTCCCGCAGTCAAGGTGGTCGAGTGCAAGCACAAACACATCGATGTGCTCGCTCACGTTGCCCTGCAGCGCGAGAACCCCGACCTTAACGTCCACGGGTCTGCAGCACCTCATCATCCCTGAGGGTGTGAATATCGAGGCCGGGCATTGCGTCGCCAAGTCCTCGGCTTACCCGTGCAATAACCTCGGGTTCATTGAAGTGGTTGACAGCTTCGACAATCGCTTTTGCCATCAGCTCGGGATTTGTGGACTTGAAAATTCCCGACCCGACAAACACGCCATCTGCGCCCAGCTGCATCATCATCGCAGCATCCGAGGGGGTGGCAATTCCACCGGCTGAGAAGTTTACTACGGGTAACCTGCCACGCTCGGCACATTCAATAACCAGTTCCGCCGGGGCTTCAATATCCCGGGCATAGTCGATCATCTCCTGCTTATCCATTCCCTTAAGCATGCGAATCTCCCCCATGATGTTTCGCATGTGGCGCACAGCTTCTACAACGTTACCGGTACCTGCTTCGCCTTTGGTCCGGATCATTGCTGCACCTTCATTGATTCGACGCAACGCTTCACCAAGATCACGGGCTCCGCAGACGAAGGGGACCTTGAATTTTTTCTTGTCGATATGGTATTGTTCGTCTGCCGGTGTCAGGACTTCGCTCTCGTCAATCATATCGACACCGAGCGTTTCGAGCACCTGTGCTTCGACAAAGTGACCGATTCGCACCTTTCCCATTACCGGAATAGATACTGCTTCTATAATCTCAGTAACCTTCTGGGGATCTGCCATACGGGCAACGCCGCCCATCTTCCGGATATCTGAAGGCACCCGCTCCAGCGACATGACTGCAACGGCCCCGGCTTCCTCTGCAATCCTAGCTTGCTCTGCATTCACCACATCCATGATAACGCCCCCTTTTTGCATGGATGCAAAGCCGCGCTTGAGGAGCTCGGTACCGAATCTCAGTTCCTCGAGTTTCATATGACGGTACTATTGATCAATGATCCCAATAAAAACAGAGTACCAACGGCAAGGAGTGCAAATATCAGAGTGACCATTCTTGTTGCTTCCAGAATGTCTGCTCCACCCTCGTCAAGCGTCCGTTCACCATCCCCAATCGTATAAACACCTGGTTTTTCAAAACGGATACCAACCCCCCCTGCCATCGTCGCCATTACAATCCCCCCATTGAAACCGGGCCGGTTCTTTCCATCTCGCCGCATTACCTTGAGTGCAGGGGTAAGACGTCTTCTCTGGAAAAAGTGTATAAGGAGCAGAAGAACCGTCACACGTGCCGGGATGTAGTTGAGGATATCATCCATCCGGGCCGCGCACCATCCGATACGCTCACGCTCGTCCCGGTATCCCAACATCGCATCCATGGTATTGGCCGCCCGAAAGATTGCAGCGCCGGTAAGCCCGAACAGGCAGAAGAAGAAGAGCGGTGAGATGATGCTATCTGTGAGATTCTCAGTCATAGATTCGTAACCGGCAGAGAGGATATGTTCACGATCAAGATCTGCCGTGTTGCGGGAGACCAGCACTTTGACCTTTTCACGCCCCGTATCTATGCCATCCTTGAGAGCGTCCACGACAGCAAGAGTATGTTCTTCCAGGGATCGCCACGCAAAACAGCACTTCAGAAGAAACGGGGCAATGACCAGGTACATGTACCACGGGGCGAGAGCTGCAAAGCAGTAAAACGGGGCAGCAAAAAGGACAATGGTCACCAGCCAGAGGGCAACTCCAATAAACCGCTGGATTTTGGGTGAGTAGCATTCGGGCTTTCCCCACCAACCAATGAACCTGCCGATAAGAGCAACCGGGTGCCACGCTGAATGGGGATCGCCAATCAGCCGGTCAACCAGGAGTGCGGCAAAAAGGACTAGAGCGACAAGCGCTATCGCTGACGGTACCATATGTAGAGAGCGCCAACGATGAGTATGAGGAACGAGGCAATATTTAACAGTCCAATTGAGGTATAGAGCCAGGCCGTATAGAGAATAAGTGCGATTCCCATCATAACCATCAGGAGATGAGGGCGGCCACGGGAAACCGGTTGGACCGGCGATTCTTCCAAGATGATTGGTATCTTTTGTGGGGGATGGATCACCTCCACACGGGTGGTGGTTTTCATTACGCCGTATCCTGCGATAATTTCCAAATCAAAGAATCCTTCCTGGATATCAGAATATAGGGGGATGGTCAGTTCCGATTCGTCGACTACATACATGTTCTCGTGAAAAAAATCGGTGAACATGCTGGCATTTGAAGACGTGACGGTGATGTGAATTGGGGCCCCGCGGTTCACGAATTTTACCCGCAGGTTGTTACCGGTTACTGCCTGTATTTTCTCCCGTGGCAGATCAATCGAGTTGATCCCACTGCGATTAAGATCGATTTCAAAACCTGGAATATTAGTCCCGGTGCCAGCAGAGATCAACATAAAAAAGGGCAACGGGAAATTCATGCCTTCACCTTTTATTTCTGGTGAGTCTGGGGCAGAAGATTGGGGATTCCTTCATTGATGGGATAGTCCACCCGGCATGCTGCACAATGAAGTCCGCCTTCCAGAACTTCTTTGTCATCCTCTTTAATGACCGAAAGGACAAGATCCCCCTTGCAGACGGGACAACAGAGAATATCCATCAGGGAGCGTCTCATTACAACTCATCCCTCAGATCAATAATCTGGGTGACTTCGGGACCGGTGGATATCAGGGCAACAGAGCAGCCAATATCCTCTTCTGCCTGCTTAATGAAGTCTTTTGCCTTCTTGGATAACTTTGCATAGTCCCTGACACCAAAGCAGTCTTTGTCCACACGGTCGATACCGGTAATTGCAGCCTGCGTACATCCGTTGATCATCGCAGAGTACCGGGCCATCTCCCCGTCCCAGCCGCCAATACGGCGCTTCCGGTGGGTGACGGTCCCGAACTCCTTGATTCCCATTGCATCGGATTTTTCAAACGACATCTCGGTGCTGAACGGACCTTCCCCGACACGGGTGGGATAAGCCTTGAACACGACGACCACATTATCGATCTTTGTCGGTCCGACCCCGTTATCTGCTGCAATCTGGGAGGCGGATGTGTCCTTGCTGGTGACAAACGGATATGTTCCATAGTAAAGGGATATGCCAAAACCCTGGGTGCCTTCCAGCAGGACATTGCTACCTTTTTTCAATTCTGCATCAATAGCCATGGGGACATCAAGCAGGTATTCGGCGAGCTCGGGCACGTCTTTTGCCTGCGGGGAGACCCGCATAACACGATCGGAGTTTGCAGGTCCGCATCCTGAACCTGTGCTCCCGATAGTCTTTGCCAAGTGGTTGCTTCCCTTATCCCTCGCGATATGATCTTCTGTGATGATCCCGCAACGCTTGTCTACAAATACCCGGCCTTTTACACCAAGGGTATCAACTTCGAATTTCAGGACTCTGGGGTCAACGAGCACGCCGCTCCCGATACAAAGTTTGGCATCCTTATAGACAAAACCGGATGGGACCATGCGGACACCATATTCACGATCTCCGACTTGAACAGTGTGTCCGGCATTCGGACCCACACCGCCGCGGGAGATGATTGCGGGTTTATCCTTAAAAGCGATATGGGCAACGATCTTGCCCTTACCTTCATCCCCAAAAAATCCACCAACGATGATTGTGCAGCTCATATTAGTTTCATGTAGTATAGGTTGAAGTGCAAAATAAACTATCCCTTATCTCCTTGTACCCTGTTATGAGCAGAGAGAATGGGATAGAAACGGGGGCAGAGATTCGCGGATCAGAGTCCGCTGATAAAAGTCTCCATCCGGCCGAGCGCTTCAGAGAGATCTTTTCTTGAGACTGCATAGGCACACCTGAGGTGATTCTCTCCGCCATCACCAAAAACACTGCCCGGAACCACAGCTACCTTCTGCTCTTTTAACAGCCGTTCGGCAAATTCCACATCAGAAAGACCGGTTCCTTTAACGGAGGGGAAGGCATAGAACGCTCCTTCAGGCACATGACAGGTCAGGCCGATACGATTTAAACCAGCAACAAACATGTTGCGCCTGAGGCGGTATTCGTTGACCATGCTGTTCTTATCTTCCTCAGCGGACCGGAGGGCTTCAAGTGCTCCGACCTGGCCCATTACCGGGGCACAGAGCATGATATACTGGTGAATCTTGAGAGCTGCGTCACAGAGCTCCCTGGGGGCACACAGGTACCCGACACGCCACCCGGTCATTGCATACGCCTTGGAAAAGCCGTTCAGCGTGATTGTCCTTTCCCACAGATCGCTGACCGTTGCCGCTGCCACGTGGGTACTCTCATACGTCAATTCTGCATAGACCTCATCACTGATCAGCAGGATGTCTTTATCGATCACAATATCTGCGATCGCTTTCAGATCGCTCCCGGTCATTACTGCGCCGGTTGGATTGTTGGGGAAATTGATGATAAGTGCCTTGGTCTTTTTCGTGATTTTTTCGAGAAGGGCTTCGGGATTAAGCTTGAAATGATCCTTTTCCGTGCACCTGACCGGGACCGGCTTTCCTCCAGAAAGAG
>JBAZQT010000064.1:0-16302 GCA_041645055.1 Methanoregula sp.
TAAAACCATGAAGAAAGATTATGAGCCGGTTCTCGAGCGACGGATACATAATTTTGTCAACTATGGTGAAGGTTCGTGGCATGTTGCCCAGCGCGATCTCATATGGGTCCGGTTATCGAAAGAGGCTGTGGCAAAAGGAGTGAAGATTGAGCATATCGGAAAGCTGCTCGCAAGTAAGTTCCGTATGGATTTCCCTCAATTGCTTGATGCCGTTTCAGTCACTCTCATCACCGACAAGGATAAAGTGCTGGCCGCAAAGAAAGATGCAGAATTGGTTTATGAAGAGCGGGACGCACGCATCAAGGGCATGCGGGACAATGATGTGAATACCTATTATTCCTGCACGCTCTGCCAGACATTTGCACCAAACCATGTCTGTGTGATCACACCGGAACGCCCTGCCCTGTGCGGGGCTATCAGCTGGCTGGATGGCAAGATCGCGTACGAGATGTCACCTGCCGGTGCAAACCAGCCGATTGAGAAAGGGCCGGCAATAAATGCCCAGAACGGTGAATTTGAAGGGGTCAACCGGTTTGTTAAGAAAGCCAGTCATGGCGAAGTGGACCGGTGCTCCCTTTACAGCGTTATGGAATACCCTATGACCTGTTGCGGGTGTTTTGAATGCATTGCCCTGATGCTTCCCGAGGTAAACGGGATTATGGTCGTAAACCGGGAGTTTAAAGGGCTGACTCCATCGGGAATGTCCTTCTCCACTCTTGCCGGCACGATCGGGGGGGGTGCACAGACCCCTGGGTTTGCAGGGATTTCGAAGGGGTATATCATCTCCGACCGGTTCTTACAAGGAGAGGGGGGAATCGAACGTCTTGTCTGGATGCCTGCCCAACTCAAGGAAGAACTCAAACCTCACCTGGTCAAAATACTGGCCGAACGTGGCCTGCCTGACTTATTTGATAAGATCGCCGACGAAACAACCGCTGCTACGATTGAAGACCTCATGGTATATCTTGACATGGTAAAACACCCGGCCCTGACCATGAAACCGCTGGTGTGATGCAATCATGGGATTTGTTCTGAATTTTGGCTGGAGTGGCACGATCACAGAAGTAACACTCGGTGCTACAAAAGCAGATGGTGGGACCCGCAGGCTCTCGTACCGGATTGGCGGAGGAAAAACACTCCCATTCCTTGAAAAGACACCGGGCACTTCTGCCCCGCTCATTGCCTTTGAAATCTGCGATAACCCGCAGTATTGGTCTCCGATTGTCCGGGACTATTGCGGGGATGTGATAAATAATTCCGGTGAATGGGCTCACGCAGCAGATACTGTGTACGGAGCTGACTTGGTCCGGCTGTACCTTACCAGTACCCGGCAGCGGGATTTTTCCGATATAGCATCCGTAGGTAAAACGGTAGAGACTGTTTTATCCAGGACCAGCCTTCCCCTCATCATTGAGGGCAGTAACGAACCTAAAATTGACAGCGAGGTATTCCTGAAATGTGGCGAGTCCGGCCAGGGAGAACGCATGTTGCTTGGAACTGCAGAAGCGGCAAGGTACCGCAGTATTGCTGCTGCCGCAATGGCTTACAATCATTCGGTGATTGCCCAGTCACCCATCGATGTCAACCTCGCAAAGCAACTCAATATTCTCTTAAAGGAGATCGGTCTGGCCCGGGACCATATTATCATTGATCCTTACACCGGATCACTGGGATATGGCTTTGAGTATTCCTACTCTGCCATGGAACGGATTCGTTTCTCTGCGCTGAAAGGCGATGCAGACTTAGCCATGCCGATCATCTGTTCTCCTGTCGATACGCTGACAGTAAAAGAAGTCCGGGAAGCAGAACCTGCTATACAGGATGATATCGCTGTCCAGTGGGAATTCACCACCGGACTTGCCGCGGCAACAGCCGGGGCAGAGATCATCTGTGTACGGCATCCCCGGACTATCCCTCTACTCCGGAAAGCATTTGGCAGCCTGAATTCCGGAAACATGGCCGGCAAGGGAGCGTAACATGGCACTCAAAGCTCTTGACATCTACAAGCTCTTGCCCAAGAAAAACTGCAAAGAATGTGGCGATCCCACCTGCCTGACCTTCGCTATGAAACTTGCCGGGGGGAAAGCGGATGTCGAGCTCTGCCCGTACCTTGATGAAGCAGCCAAATCAGTACTGGGTGCAACGACCCGTCCTCCGATCCGGCTGGTCCGGCTCGGGATTGGTGAACGATCCTTTGCTATTGGTGAAGAGGTTGTACTATACCGTCACGAAAAGACGTTTTATCACCAGCCAGGAATTCTCTTTAAGATTGCCGATACCATCTCACCTGATGAAATTTCAGCCATAACCACGCGTGTCCGGGATGAATTTTTTACCCGGGTAGGAGCGGATCTCCGGTTTAACGGGATTGCAATAGAAAACGCCAGTGGTTCTGTGGATCAGTTTGCCCGGGCAGTAGAAATGGTTGAAAAAGTTGCAGACCTGCCCTTGGTACTGATGTCAGCAGATCCGACTGCCATGGCAGCGGCTCTTACCCATTGCGGAACCTACCGTCCGCTTATCCATACAGCGACATCTGAAAACCGGAAGGAATTCTGTACACTTGCAAAACAGCATGGCTGCCCACTGGTAGTCAGGGCAAAGACAATCGATGAACTCGCACAACTGACCCGGGATTGCACTGCAGATGGAGTCCAGGATCTCCTTCTGGATCTGTCCCCGGAATCGTTAGAGGCATTTATTGTCCGTTCAACTGCTGTCCGCCAGCTTGCCATCACCCGAGCAGCACCCGATCTCGGTTACCCGGTATTTCTCGATGCCGCGGTCATGGACCTGCAGGATGCGGGAATTGTCATGGGAATTGCAAAATATGCTTCGGTCATTGTTACTTCGCCTCTGTCTCCTGTAGCGTCAAAAACGGCACTGACCCTGCGTCAGAATATTTACACCGATCCCCAGAAACCCATCCAGATGAACCCGGGGTTGTACCGCGTGGGTAACCCGGGGAAGGATGCCCCGGTCCTGATGACGGTGAACTTCTCACTCACGTTCTTCACCCTCCAGGGATATCTCGAATCCACCCGCCTGCCCTGCTTCATGCTGATCGTTGATACAGAAGGACTCTCTGTGCTCACGGCAGTTGCTGCGGGAAAACTGAGTGAGATGCTGGTAAAAGATTCGATTAAAAAATTTGCCGTAGAAGACGAAGTCTCCCATAGGAAACTCATCATACCGGGATACGCATCTCCCCTTTCCGGCAGGATTGAAGAGGCAACTGGGTGGAAAGTCATGGTCGGGCCACGGGATGCCGCAGAAATTGGCGAATATTTACACGAGGAGTGGAAAAAATAAATGCGAACGGTTACTTTTCTTCCCAGTTATCGTAAGATCGAAGTTGAACAGGGCTGCACGATCCTTGATGCAGCCCAACGGGCAGGACTCAACATCAACGTGGTCTGCGGGGGTCAGGGAAAATGCGGGAAATGCGTTGTCTATGTCCAATCGGGAAGAACAAATTTTGACCGGCAGAAATACGGGAGATTTTTTACCGATGATGAACTTGCCCGGGGCGCCTGTCTTGCCTGCGAAACGTCCATTGAAGGCGATCTGCAGATACTGGTTCCTGACAGCACACTAATCCAGGAACAGAAGATTCTCATTGACGGACAGGAAACAGCAATCGAATTTCACCCATCGGTCAGGAAATATTTCGTTGAACTACAGCCTCCCACACTTTCCGATCCCTCTCCTGATCTTTCCAGGTTACTCTGGGGGATACAGAAAAATGGTGGTCCGGCTGCAGAAAAGATGTATGTTCCCTTAGAAGTACTCCGGGAGATCCCGAAAATCCTGCGTCATTCTGATTGGAAAGCAACCGGAACAATTGCCCTCGTGCCCGGGGGATACCGCCTTGTAGATCTCCAGGAGAGTGATACTTCAAAAAGACTCTTTGGTGCAGCAGTTGATCTGGGCTCTACAACAATCGTAGTGTACCTCTGGGATCTGGTCTCGGGTAAAACTGTAGGTGTTGCTTCAAATTACAATCGCCAAATCAGTTGTGGCGAAGATATTTTAGCTCGTGTGAATTTTGCCCGTAAGAACGGGCTTGCAAAACTCCAGTCACTTGCCACTGATAGCATTAATACAGCTATCACCTCAGCATCCAATACCGCAGGAATTGACCGGGAGGATATCTACGAAGTAGTGGTGGCCGGGAATACCGTAATGACCCACATGCTGCTCGGCATCGATCCTGCCTATATGATCGCTGAACCGTATGTCCCGGTTGTGCGAAGGGCTCTATCGGTGGCTACAGGAAGGATCGGTATTAACTGCAATCAAAACGGGGGACTGTTTGTCTTTCCCGCAGTCAGTGATTTTATTGGCGGGGACATCATCGCCGATATCCTTGCCTGTGGTATGAGCGAGAAAGATGAGATCTCCCTCCTGATTGATATTGGTACCAATTTTGAAGTCGTACTCGGTAACAAGGAGTGGATGTTCTCATGCGCAGGAGCCGCCGGCCCCGCACTCGAAGGTGGCGAGGTCCTCTTCGGCATGCGGGCAAACCCGGGAGCCATCGAGAAGCTCACAATCGAACCGGGCACATTAAAGCCGGTATATTCCACCATCAATAACGTAAAACCCCGCGGCATCTGTGGTTCAGGATTGATCGATCTTCTGGCAGAACTTCTCTGTACCTGTGTAATTGACCGGACCGGGCACATCAACACCGGTATTACCAACCCGCGAATACGGACAAACGGCCACTTCCCTGAATATGTTATTGCATGGGCAGCTGAGACCGATATAGGAAAAGATATCGTCATTACAGAAAATGATATTAAAAACCTGATCATGAGCAAGGCATCGGTGCATGCGGCCTGCCTCACCTTGATGAAACAGGCCGGCATAACACGGCGTGAAATAACCACGATTTATTTTGCCGGGGCTTTTGGAAACTATATCAACAAAAAGAATGCAACCGTTATCGGCCTTATCCCGGAGATCGGGATAGATAAGATCATCAATATCGGAAATGGTGCGGTGACTGGTGCAAATATCGCACTCATCAACCGCAGGAAAAGAAAAACACTCGATGATATCGCATGCCAGGTTGCCTATATCGAGCTGAATGCAGAATCATCATTCATGGATGAGTACACATCCAGCACGTTTCTGCCCCATACAGATCTCACGCTCTTTCCCATTGTCCAGAAACTTCTTGATACCTGTCGCATCGCAAAGGAGTGAAGATCTTGGCCAAGATGATAACTCCTCCCCATTCTCAAGCTACGGGTGTCGGTGCCCTTCCCCACAAAGATCCACTTGAAGCATGCAAAGACGTACTCGAAATATTCCCCACTCTTCCCTATATCCCGACCTTACCAGATCGGAGTCAGCTGGAAAGCATCGTCTTCAATGACTCCGAACAACTACCAGGGCGCATAATTCGGGATGACCGACTTCATTTTGACAGCACTACTGACCAGACGGCAGCCATGGAGCAGGTATATATGGATTTTGTGGAGGGTAATTTTGCATCCTATGCGCTGCACAGGAATTATGCTTCTGCATTTACTGAGATGATGAACCACAATCTTTCTGATGTCGGGATCCTGAAATTCCAGGTTACCGGCCCGGTTACCTTTGGCATGCAAGTGGTGGATGCAAATAAGCGCCCAATCTATTACGATACTCAGATTGCGGATGTACTGGCAAAGATGCTGGCTCTCAAGGCCCGCTGGTGTGAGTCCGAAATGAAAGAGAAGACCGGGGTGAAAGAAACCCTCATCGTGCTTAATGAACCATATCTTGCATCCCTAGGTTCTTCTGTAGTGCCGGTTGACAAAGAGACGGTCAGATCAGGCTGGGAGGATATTTCCACTCTGGTAGAAGGGGGTCTGGGTATCCATTGCTGCTCGAATACCGACTGGGATTTTGTCCTCGGGCTCAATCCATCCGTTGTGTCTATCGATGCCTATGCAACTGCAAAAGAATTCCTCCTCTATGCTGATACAATCACCGGCTATATGGAGCGGGGAGGGGTCGTGGCATGGGGCATTGTTCCCGCCGATTCACGGATCTTCACGACAGAATCCACTGAATCCCTATACCGGAAATATCTTGATATCCGCACACAACTCTGCGCGAAGATGCCCGAAGATCTCTTCGATGCCCAATCCCTCATAACACCCAATTGCGGGATTCGGTTTGCTGATCGCGCCGGGGCACGCCAGATTATGCAGGCTGCAGCAGAGATTTCGCATCGTATTCGTGAGAAGTACTCCTGATTTCGGCAATTATGGTTTTTTTCTATGTCACAACATCCTTTCACTATCGTTATATCCGGTAAAGGGGGAACCGGAAAGACCACACTCAGCTCGCTGCTAATCCGTTCTTTTATTGATCTCGGAGAAAAACCGGTTCTCGCCGTTGATGCAGATCCCAATGCAAATCTTCATGAAGCACTTGGGGTTGCTGTCAGTGAGACACTGGGCAGCATGCGTGAGGAGGCATTTACCCGCAAAATTCCTCCCGGTATGAACCGGCATGATTATATTCGCTTCAGGTTCAGGCAAGCTCTTGTTGAAGCAGAAGGGTTTGATCTTGTCGCCATGGGAAGACCGGAAGGAAGCGGTTGTTATTGTTTTGCCAATGATCTCCTGTCTGAATGTATGACCGAACTGGAACGGGAGTATCGTTTCATTGTCATCGATACTGAAGCAGGAATGGAACATATCAGCAGGGGGACTATTGGAAAACCCGATATGTTGCTAATCGTCAGTGATCCCGGTGCACGGGGACTGCGTACCATCTCACGGATACAGGATATCGCCACGCAGCTCGGCCTTGAACCAGAAAAGATCCATATTGTGTTCAACAAATACAAATCCGGTACCGCACCGGTCGATATTGGCAGTGAAACGCCAATTGCAATTCTTCCGGATGATCCAAATGTGGAGGCAGCAGATCTTGCTGCAATGCCGGTCTCACAAATTTCACCGGTTAGTCCTGTACGGGTTGTTGTAAGAGCGCTTGCAGAAAAAATATTTTCCCTTGTAAAGGAACAAAAAACCACTTAAAAAATATTCAGAGAAAAACAGCAACCGCGATGGTTGTTGTCCAGAGACCATTTTTGTCACCTTCCGCAGACTGGCAGGTGTTTTTTGTCTTGATGATCTTGCCACTTGCTTTGTATATCTGCTCGCGTTCCTGCCATGCAAGGTTTACATCGAATTCTATGCCAAGCGTAGTTGCCAGCATCGTTGCGGCAAGATCTTCAGCATATTCCCCGGTTTTTTCCTGGGTTTCCCCATAGGCATGATGCTCGGAGAGGTACCCGTACTCCTCAGAATCTTTAGGAAGGGCAAGACCTATTGCTGAGGATACTAGTCGGTTTGGTTCGTTTGTTTCGTTCCGTGCCATAACGCAGAAAGTGATACCTCCGGGAAGCAGTTGTTTTAATCCATCCGTTCTGGATAATTGTTTACAATTGGGAGGGAATATACTCGAAACATACACAAGATTGCACTTCTCTATCCCGGCCTTTCTCAGAGCAAGCTCAAAGGAAGCCAGACGATCCTTATGGACGCCAACTCCCTTAGTGAAAAAGATCCTTGTCGGAACAAACATATTTTTTAAATTTTATCTGTTTCCTTTTTAAGTTTTGGCCATTCGGACAAAAAATACATGGATTTAAAGGTTTTTTTCCCTGAATTATTGAGACGCGCCCTTTCGGAAGATTTTTACCTGAAATTTTAATCGGTGATCTGACCCTTACTATTTTGAAAGTCTGTCCAGGATGGCCGGCAACTCATCCATTGTGTCAATTATAAAATCCGCCTGGAACTCACTTCGATCATCGGAGAAACGATCACCGTAGCGGGCATAGACTGAGCAAATTCCCAGCAGTCTGCATGGTTCTATATCGCGCCTGGGACTATCGCCTACGAGAAGCGTCTCATGGGTTTTTGCCTGCATCATTTCTAGTGCGAAGAGGAAGGGATCGGTGGCTGGTTTTTTTACCCCCACCATATCATATGTCACCATCCCGCAAAAAAATTCAAGTAGCCCGGCTTTTTCAAGGCGAAGAGTTGCATCCTTTGAGTGAGCATCAGTGATAATTGCCATTGAATACCCGCACCCCCTGAGTATTTCCAGAGTTCGCCTTACTCCATGATACGGTGTAATATAACGGAGTTTCTCGGTTTCGTAAATCCGACATGCATTTTTATACATCCCATCATGCGAAAGCGAGCGCTCATTCATAAAATCAAGAATATTATCATGGGATTCAAATCCATGAACCGGGCGGAGAAAATAATCAAAGAGTGCATCACCATCATCAGTTTTAAAATATTTTGCAACAGCGTTACAGGCAGAGATCTGTGCACCGACTAGATCAAAGAGGGTATTATCCATATCGAACAAAACAGTCGTGATAGTTTTTTTTAGAATTTTTTGGGGCATTCTTGTAATTATAAGGGGTAAGAATCAAGATGAGCCTTTTGATAGTGATAACTGAAAGGATCCATTACGTCATATCATTCGTTTTTTGTGAAAAATCCTGATTTAACAGATTCAAAGGAGAAGGTATTTATACATTAATGTTTAATTTTGATTCATCTGGTTAAGTCAGACACTAAGACACATATTGTCTGACATATGTATGACAAATGACAGACATATGTCAGAAACGTGGGGTAAAATGATGCAAAGAATCACGCTCCGGTTGCCTGAACAGCAAATCAATCTGCTCCAGCAGATAGTAGACACGGGAGAATATCCCAATATCTCTGAGGCTGTTCGGGCTGCGGTCCGCGAACTTGTTGAAAAACGTGCAAATCGTGTCTTAAAGGAAAGCGACCAGGTTTCATTCAAGGTTTGAGAGGGTAAAAATGCAGAGTATTATTAACGACGCTTTAAAAAACGCCGATCTTGAAAAAGAGATGAAAAAGGCCGGCTCATCAAATGAAACGGATGATGACTTTTGCGGACAACCGCGTATCGTGATTATTGGATGCGGAGGCGCTGGCAACAACACGGTAAACCGTATCCACCACATGGGTGTTTCCGGTGCAGAGACGATTGCAATCAACACCGATAAGCAGCACCTGGACATGATCCAGGCTGATAAGCGTATCCTGATTGGTAAATCACTGACCAAAGGTCTTGGCGCTGGCGGATATCCCGATGTCGGTAAACGTGCAGCTGAGATGGCCCGCCCGACACTTGAGGCAATTTTGGAATCTGCCGACCTTGTCTTTATCACTGCAGGTATGGGAGGAGGTACCGGTACCGGTTCAGCACCCGTTGTTGCATCAATCGCAAAAGAGCAGGGCGCAATCGTGGTCGGCATGGTCAGCTACCCGTTCCAGGTTGAAAAGGCTCGTTTGATCCGTGCAGAAGAGGGTCTCGAGGCACTTGCAGCAGCAGCAGACTCGGTCATTGTTCTCGATAACAACCGATTGAAGAACTTCGTCCCGAACCTCCCGCTCGGCCAGGCATTCTCTGTTATGGACCAGCTCATTGGTGAGACCGTCAAGGGTATTTCTGAAACCATAACCGAGCCATCACTTATTAACATTGACTATGCAGATGTCCGGGCTATCATGTCAAAGGGCGGCGTTGCAGTCATGCTCGTTGGAGAGAGCAAGCAGCAGAACAAGGCAGAAAGCGTTGTCCGCGAATGCTTGAGCAACCCGATGCTCGATATCGACTACCGTGGCGCAACCGGCAGCTTGATCCACATCACGGGAGGCACTGACTTAACACTGCAGGATGCAGAAGAAGTAGCAACCTCACTTACGTACGAACTCGATCCCCATGCAGATGTGATCTGGGGCGCCCGCGTTCGCAGTGATATGGAAGGTAAGATCCGTGTACTCGCCATCATGACAGGTGTCAAGAGCGCGCAGATCCTCGGTACCCGCCAATCCTACAAGACCATGATCAATGACATGGATAACAAGCGGTCAAATCCAAAAGCAGTTGAGATGCCACAAAGCAGAAGAAGCGGCAGGGACCAGCCAAGTGGCGGCGGCACTCTTGAATGGGTCGGTTAATCATACCGGAATAATTGTTAATCACACTAATCTCCAAAAATTCCAGCAATTCAAGGAAATGTTGGCCTAATCCAACTACCAACATCCTTTTTAAATAAGAGTTCCGCACAACCTTTTAAAAACAGGCTTTATCGTTTTGATTTAAAGTATCCAGTGAACTTAAGGTTTGGGAGTTTCATTACGCAGGATATACCGTGATCTTTCCCCGAAGATTGACAACTTCTCATCAAATATAATCACCAAGGTGCAAGTAATGTCACGTTTTTGTGCAATATAATTAAATTCGCAATCCGTTTCCGTAATGAGAGGACACTAATAAAGTGTCTCAGTAAACCAATCCAAATCCAGAACTTCATCTGTCAATCAAAATTTTCAAAGCTGATATTTTCCACAGGAATTCTAGGTTGAATGCAGTACGAAAGAGCTCAGCTTCAATCATCATTCGCACAAATTTACCCAATTCTTTATCATACTCAATTGTGATTGGCCAAAAGCCGGAAAAGAGAGATTGATCTTTCACGCTGCCTTGTCGGTTATATTTTCGCCTTCGAGAATCGCAGCTTGAGCAGCCGCGAGTCTAGCGATCGGGATGCGGGGACCGGAGCAGGAGACATAGGTCAGGCCAATTTTATGGCAGAACATAATTGAAGCAGGGTGACCACCATGTTCACCGCAGATGCCCATTTTCATATCCGGACGAGTGTGTCTTCCCCATTTCACGGCCTGTTCCATTAGCCGTCCAACACCCTTGACATCCAGTACCTCAAACGGGTTGTCCTGCAGGATGCCGCTCTGGTTATACATGGGTAGGAATTTGTTCTCTGCATCTTCGCGGGAGAAGGAGAATGTAGCTTGTGTCAGGTCATTTGTTCCAAACGAGAAAAATTCTGCCTGCTCTGCAAGATTATCTGCCCGCATACAGGCACGGACAACTTCGAGCATAGAACCAAACTTGAAGTCCAGTTTTACCTTATAGGTAGATTCCACATCCTTCCTAATCTCATCCACCCACACTTTTACCCGTTTCAGCTCCTCGGCAGTACAGACTTGGGGCACCATGATCTCCGGATGAACCTCAATTCCGGCTTTCTGGCACTCGGCTGCAGCTTCTAGAATGGCACGGATCTGCATGGTATAGATCTCCGGGAAAGTCAGGCCAAGCCGGACACCCCGGTGACCGAGCATGGGATTGACCTCGTGCAGTGCACGGACTTTTCTTAAGATCGCTTCCTTTTTCACAATTGCTTCGTCAACCAGCACCGGGTCGGTGAATT
This sequence comes from Methanoregula sp., assembly GCA_041645055.1. Lineage (GTDB taxonomy): Archaea > Halobacteriota > Methanomicrobia > Methanomicrobiales > Methanospirillaceae > Methanoregula. The sequence goes on from JBAZQT010000064.1 coordinate 11,303, forward strand.
TTTGCACTTGGGGTTTTGTATCCCGGGTATGGTTCATGAACGTCACTGCTTCAGAGAGGATCTGCATGCCTCGGAGAATTTCGCGCAACTGGCGAAGATGTTCGATATCATCTACGAGAAGGTTTTCCGTTGGCAGGAACTCATGGATAGGTGGATCCAAGAGGCGAATAGTCACCGGGCGAGGGGTCATTACTTTGAAAATACCATTGAAATCCTCGCGCTGTATCGGCAGCAACTTATCAAGAGCGGCCTGACGATCGGCCTTTGTTTCAGCCACAATCATCTCCACCATAATAGGCAGTCGTTCTGTACCATTGAACATGCGTTCGGTACGGCACAGGCCAATACCAACAGCACCAAACTTTACCGCTCTTGCCGCATCATCAGGGGTGTCCGCATTGGCCATGACACCGAGCCTGGCTTTCTCATCGGCCCATGACAGAAGAGTGTTGAGCTCATGTGAGAATTCCGCTTCGATCATAGCGACCTCTCCTAAGTAAACAGCCCCGGTCGTGCCATCGATGGTGATCAACGCACCTTCACCAAATTCCTGGTCGCCCGCTCGTGCCAGGCGCATACGAACATCAACATGAATACCTTCGGCCCCGGATACGCAGGGTTTGCCCATACCCCGCGCTACAACAGCAGCATGGGACGTCTTGCCCCCACGACTCGTCAGGATTCCCTGCGACGCAAAGAACCCATGTATGTCTTCAGGTTTGGTCTCTTCCCGCACGAGAATTACGCGCTCACCGGTCCGACCCAGTTTCTCTGCACGGTCGGCATCGAAAACTGCAATACCAACCGCAACCCCCGGTGATGCGGGCAGACCTTTTGCAATGGGCTTTTCCGTAACCCTTGGGTCGAGACGGGGAAAGAGCATCTGATCAAGTTGTAACGGCTGAATGCGGAGAAGGGCATGGGATTTATCGATGAGCCCTTCTTTTACCATCTCAACCGATGTACGGACGAGAGCTGAAACGTTCATCTTGCCATTTCTTGTCTGCAAAAGGTAAAGTATGCCTTTTTCTATAGTAAATTCAAAATCCTGAACTTCCTTGTAGTGAGCTTCTAATATTTTGTGCAGCACCTGAAGTTCCCGGTAAAGACCCGGCATCTCATCGACCATAGCAGCAAGCGGCTTCGGGGTACGAATACCAGCTACAACATCCTCTCCCTGGGCATTAACCAGGTACTCACCAAACATTACATTCTCTCCCGTCCCGGGATCGCGGGTGAAACCAACCCCGGTGGCAGAATCGTTACCCATGTTGCCAAAGACCATCTGCATCACATTGACAGCAGTTCCATTGGCCATATCAGGTGTAATTTTGAATTCACGACGGTAATCAACCGCACGTTTGCCACTCCATGAGTCGAAAACGGCCCTGATTGCGATCTCCAGCTGTTCATAAGGTTCAACAGGGAAGGGTTTACCGGTGTTACGGTAGACTACTTTCAAAAACCGTTCAGAAATATCAGCTAAATCGTGAGCCGAGAGATCCACATCATGCTTTGCACCGGCTTTCTGTTTGATTGCCTCGAACTCAGCATCGAACTCAGCTTCCGGAACTCCTAGCGCGACTTTTCCGAAAAGTTGGATGAAGCGCCGGTAAGCATCATAACAAAAACGTTCATTACCGGTCTTTGCGATCAAGCCTTGGAGAGTCTCTGCATTGAGACCTAAATTGAGGATGGTATCCATCATGCCCGGCATAGAAATGGCTGAACCGGAACGGACCGAAATTAAGAGGGGGTTGTTGCGCTCGCCAAAAACGTGCTTGCTTTTGCGTTCGACTTCCGCCAGATGGGCATGCACCTGGTCCATCATCCCCTGCGGGAGTTCTTTATTTGGATCATTCACAACAGCAAGACAGGCCTCAGTGGTGATCACAAAGCCGGGTGGCACCTTAAGCCCGATCTGTGTCATCTCGCAGAGGTTTGCGCCCTTGCCGCCCAGCAGTTTCTTGTTCTTGCCATCGCCTTCAGTGAATGCATATACCCATTTTCTGTTCATGATCTTCTCCTCTTAACAACCTACACTGTGCCACCGGACATTCAGAATCACAAGTCAGGGTTGTCCTTTATTGATATGCGTGAATGCGAAATTACGAGAAAAAAGCAAAGACGTTGTCATTGATCTCTTCTGCTCGTGAACGCGGTTCGCGTAATCGTCCCTGAAAATCCGGTGAACGCAAAAAGGCGTCCCGCTCATTATTACTATCCAATGAAAAAATTGGCACCGGGACAAAAAAAAGGTTCTGTATTTTATGTGGATTCTTTCCATACGGGCAGTCAAAAAAGGGACTGGACTTTACAAGTTTTCAGGACGGTTTTCTTCATGAACCTCTGTGAAACATCTGTGCGCAGATCATCAACTCGTTTTTAATTATTAAATTCCCTGCGCATCCATGACAAACATCCTGAAGCAAATCGTAAGTACAACAATCCTCATTTATGCAGCCTTGTCCATGTTTTTTTCACTCTCAAGAATCGCGGCCTGGGCAGCCGCCAGCCGGGCAATCGGGATGCGGGGACCAGAGCAGGAAACATAGGTAAGACCGATCTTGTGACAGAACCGGATGGATGCGGGATGCCCCCCATGCTCACCACAGATACCCACTTTCATATTGGGGCGAGTGTGCCGCCCCCACTTGACCGCAGACTCCATAAGCCGACCAACACCCTTGACATCCAGTACTTCAAACGGGTTGTCCTGCAGGATACCGCTCTGGTTGTACATGGGAAGGAACTTATTCTCCGCGTCTTCACGCGAGAAGGAAAACGTTGCCTGTGTTAGGTCGTTAGTCCCAAACGAGAAGAACTCTGCCTGTTCTGCAAGATTATCTGCCCGCATGCAGGCACGGACAACTTCAAGCATGGAACCGAACATGAAGTCCAGTTTTACATTGTAGGTCTTTTCTACGGAAGTACGGATCAAGTCCACCCACGCCTTGACCCGGATGAGTTCCTGGGCAGTACAGACTTGCGGTACCATGATCTCCGGGTGCACAACAATACCCTCTTTCTGGCATTCAGCTGCAGCTTCTAAAATAGCCCGTATCTGCATAGTGTAGATCTCCGGGAAGGTGAGACCTAACCGTACCCCACGATGGCCAAGCATGGGATTGACTTCGTAAAGGGCCCGGACTTTTTTTAGGATTGCTTCTTTTTTAACAATCGCCTCGTCCACCAACACCGGGTCGGTGAACTTCTGTACCTGAGGCTGGATCTCTCGCGTCCGATTCATAAAAGTTACCGCATCGGATAGGATCTGCATGCCCCGCAGAATTTCACGCAGGTGGTGAAGGTGTTCGAGATCTTCGACAAGCAGATGCTCGGTTGGGAGGAATTCATGAATGGGAGGATCGAGCAAGCGAATGGTCACCGGACGAGGTGACATGACCTTGAATATTGCTTTAAAATCCTCGCGTTGAATAGGAAGCAACTTGTCGAGAGCGGTCTGGCGATTAGCTTGAGTCTCTGCTACAATCATCTCAATCATTATAGGCAGGCGCTCGGTGCCGTTGAACATGCGCTCGGTGCGGCACAGGCCAATGCCCATTGCGCCGAATTTAAGCGCTCGTCGTGCATCATCCGGCGTATCCGCGTTGGCCATAACCTTGAGTCTCGCCATCCCGTCGGCCATTTCAAGCAGGACTGCAAGCTCATCAGAAAACTCAGCCTCAATCATAGCTACCTCCCCAAGATAGACAGCGCCGGTAGTACCGTCAATGGTAATCAACGCACCTTCACCGAACTCCTGGTCGCCCGCTCTCGCGTGACGCATACGGACATCTATATGAATACTTTCAGCGCCGGATACGCAGGGTTTGCCCATACCCCGTGCAACCACAGCGGCGTGTGATGTCTTGCCCCCGCGACTTGTCAGGATTCCCTGCGATGCAAAGAACCCGTGGATGTCTTCAGGCTTTGTCTCTTCCCGTACAAGGATCACTCGTTCGCCAGTCCGGCCCAATTTTTCTGCGCGGTCAGCATCGAATACCGCGACTCCGACAGCAACTCCAGGTGAAGCAGGCAGACCTTTCGCTATGGGTTTTTTTGTAACCTTCGGGTCCAGTCGTGGGAAAAGCATCTGCTCAAGCATATCCGGCTGGATACGAAGGAGTGCCTGGAGTATATCGATAAGCCCTTCTCGTACCATTTCTACAGAAGTGCGGACAAGGGCATGAGCGTTCATCTTACCGTTGCGGGTCTGCAAACAGTAAAGTGTACCCTTCTCAATCGTGAATTCGAAGTCCTGAATTTCCTTATAATGAGCTTCGAGCTTGTTGCGCAGATCTACCAGTTCATGATAGAGATCCGGCATCTCATCAGCCATGGCGGCTACTGGCTTTGGTGTGCGGATTCCGGCAACTACATCTTCGCCCTGTGCATTTACCAGATACTCGCCGAACATAACATTCTCGCCCGTACCTGGATCTCGGGTAAAACCAACACCGGTAGCAGAGTCGTTGCCCATGTTGCCAAAAACCATCTGCATCACATTTACTGCGGTGCCATTCGCCATATCGGGGGTAATCTTGAATTCTCGTCGATAGTCGACGGCTCGTTTGCCACCCCATGAATCAAATACTGCCTTGATGGCGATCTTCAGCTGCTCGCGGGGATCAGCTGGGAAGGGTTTTCCAGTGTTACGTTGGACGACATTTAAGAAACGTTTGGAGATCTCAGCGAGGTCATGGGCTGAAAGATCCACATCATGCTTTGCACCGGCTTTTGATTTGATTGCCTCGAACTCTGCATCGAACTCTGCTTCCGGAACACCAAGGGCAACTTTGCCGAAGAGCTGGATGAAACGCCGGTAAGCATCGTAACAGAATCGTTCATTCCCGGTCTGGGCGATGAGGCCCTGGAGCGTTTCATCATTGAGACCAAGGTTGAGAATGGTGTCCATCATGCCTGGCATGGACATAGCAGAACCCGAACGTACCGAGATCAGGAGAGGATTATTGCGTCCACCAAAGACACGATTGCTT
>JBAZQT010000130.1:0-2678 GCA_041645055.1 Methanoregula sp.
GATGCAATGGTTTTATGCAGTTCCGCATTCTGGGCTTCCCGCACCACTTCGATGGCCTCTTTGATCCGGGCCAGCGCCTCACCTTGGGAGCTGCCGTAACCACGGGCGGACGGAATCTCAACGCACCGGGCGGAAAAACCGCCGGACGCGTGCGACTCCGTGATGATGGTGTAGTGCATGATTGTACAAAAAGGACGGGGTTATTTACAAAGTTTCTGGTTGGAATGGCCGTTTTTTATAAAAAATACGGGGACGGCACGCATAAACTCAAATTAGCTGGGTCGAGATCAGATACGGTTTTCAATCCGCTCCAACGGATGTATCACAAGATGTTTGATTTCTCAACTTTCTTTTTTGGGCGACCACGGTTTGTGTTTTTCTTTTGGGCTATTCCCGCCATTCGTCTAATATCAATAATCATATTCTCAAATGGATACACCGAAGGACCGAATTTTGTCTTCGGGTTTTTCGAATAACAATATACTCCCTCACTAAGAACTAGGATTCTATTTTTGTTGGGTTTTTCAGGTGATCCTAGTTCCAGATCGTTGTCGTTTGTTACAAAAAATAATTTGATATCCGGGTACTTTCTTCGATAGAGATGTAAATTATACAAAGATGATGCCAATCGTTCTCGTAACGACGTCTTGCAACTTATCAGCATAAGTGGAGTAGCTCGTTTTTGCTGATAGACCACAATATCCGTATCTCCGATCACGTCGCCAAAGGATGTTGTGATTTGCATGCACGAAAAATCGTAATTTCTTTTCGAACCAGGTAAATACACTTTTGTTCGTGGGCGAAGAAGTCGAATTAATGGTTCATTTCCGAGTTCACTCGCGAGATAATCGGAAATTTCTGTTTCAAAATCATAGCCTTTTTTTGAACGAAGACCCTGTGCAATTGAGTTATTATTTTCTCCGGTTAGAATTTCAGCCATCGGATTTTAATATGTAAAAAAGAGTATTTGTGACTATTGAATAAATTTTATTTATTAAATGGATTTTACAGAGCCAAACGTAATTGGCGCATCTTGACGTTCATTATCAGTTTTTTATTGTATTCGCCTATTTTGGTTCATATCGATGAACTCCCTTTTTAACGCAAATCAATTTTCCCTGTTCGAAAAGATTTCGAATTTTTCGTTCAAAATAATTAATTCCGGATCCCGTTTTTAGTTTATATTTCGTTTCAATCCACACTTTTACTTCAGGATATGGAATATCCCGATTTGGATTCTTGATAAAATACTGCATTAGTGCATTAATCTGAGTAACGGGCTCTTTTGGTTTCTGTGATTTTTTTGATTTTCTTTCAATTGATTTTTGGGTGGGGAGTTCCAGATTTGCTTCGTTTTTTAACCGGTTAATCGCAATTTCACAGTAATGTTCATCAATATCAATTCCGATCCCCTTGCGATTATTTTGATATGCTGCAACTAATGTTGATCCACTTCCTAAGAATGGATCAAGGACGGTATCACCTTCATAGCTAAATAGTTGGATACATCGTCTTGGAAGTTCGACAGGGAAGGGTGCTGGGTGTCCAATTTTCTTTTTACTTTCTCCATTAAATGTCCAAAGTCCATTGGTCCATTCCAAGAAATGCTCCCTCTTAATCGTCGATTTTTTCGAACCACTCGTTTTTTTCCACACTTTTTTGTAAAATACAACAATTAATTCGACTGGGGCTATTACATACGGTGCCGATGCACTGAGCCAAGACCCCCACGCAGTACGACGTGAAATATTCCCCTCATTCCAGATAATCGTGGAATGGTACTGAAAGCCAAGATCTTTTGCAATCGTTGTTAGATCTGCGCCGACACTTTGTTGTCCACCTTTATTTTTATCGAGAGGAATATTCAGACAAAAACGACCATCGTCTTTCAGCCATTTAAAACAACGACTCATCCACTGTTTACTGAATTCTTTGTATTTCTCATATGAAATCTGATCATCGTGAGAATTGTATTTTATATCCACATTGTACGGTGGTGATGTGATAATTAGGTCAATAGATTCTGGATCAATTTTATTGGTATCGAATACACTATCGTTGATAATTCGTAGCCTCTCGTTTTTGAAAAATTCCTTTCTTTTCAATATGGGGGCCTCACACACTTGTTGGATATTGAGCCTAAATTAATTATGTAAATTAGCACACGGCCAAGTATCCCCTCTTTCAATATCTCCTTATGAAATGAGGGCGTGTGGTGTGAAAATATTACCGGAAATTTTGGGGGTCTTAAGCGCATTGAGCTAACCCCGCGGTTATACGAATAACTCTAAGCATCCTGACAATATTATTAACCAGCTCCCGAACATGTGCATGTGAAAATACTCCGGACTCTTGCATTGACGATAACAAACGGTAACGTGCGGATATTCCGGGTGGCACTCTGTCTTCTCACCCTGATGCTGGTTGTTCCTCTTGCCTCAGCAGTGGTGAACAGCGATACCCTTCCGGCCAGTAAGGATCCGAACTATGCGGATCGCCCCGCAGCGATCGTCACCTTAAAGAGCCACTCGGCCTACATCGGGGAACTCCAGGACGCCCGGATGGCCGGGGTCATCAAATACATCGGGAATATCAGTACCGGCAACGGGACAGTGGAACTTGAAGAGATCCGCGACGATTACCTGGTTGCCCTCTCCACGATCCCGCTCATGCAGACC
>JBAZQT010000131.1:0-2657 GCA_041645055.1 Methanoregula sp.
CGGGGGTGGGCGGGTTATCGATACCGCAAAGATCGTGTCGTATAATATCGATAGACCATTCATCAGCATTCCGACTGCCGCATCCCATGATGGTATTGCATCCGCTCGCGCATCCGTACCAACCGTTGAGGGGCATGCCTCGTTAGAAGCGCAACCCCCTATGGCAATCATTGCAGATACAGGAATCATTGCAGCAGCCCCTCACCGGCTTCTCGCCGCCGGGTGTGCCGATGTTATATCGAATTACACGGCAATACTCGACTGGGAGCTTGCCCACCGGGTAAAAGGTGAACCGATGAGCGAATATGCTATCACGCTTTCGAAGATGACCGCAGAGATTCTTGTCAAGGATGCACACTTAATCAAACCGCACCAGGAACAGTCTGCGTGGATTGTGATGAAAGCGCTCGTATCAAGTGGGGTTGCGATGAGTATCGCCGGGTCATCGCGCCCGGCAAGCGGCGGGGAACACAAGTTTTCCCACGCGCTCGATAAGCTTGCACCGGGAAAGGCCCTGCATGGCGAGAGCTGTGGTATTGGCACCATCATCTCCATGTACCTGCATGGCGGCGACTGGCGCAGTATCAGGTCATCGTTAAAGATAATCGGGGCCCCGACTACTCCGGCCGATCTCGGGATCGAGGACGCGGTTGCCGTCGAAGCTTTACTGATGGCAAAGACTATCCGTCCCGAGCGCTTTACAATATTCGATATGGGCCTCACACGGGAATCCGCAGAAAAACTCGTGCAGATGCTCTACAAGGAGTGAGTGGAATGTCAGAGACAAAAACAAAGGTAACGCTCATGGGAACCGTACTCGCAAAGCCAAATGTCGAGTTCATCTATGAAGGTGAAGTTGCTGAATGCGAGACCTGCAAAGTAAAAAAGGCGTGCCATAATCTCCAGAAAGGAAGGAAGTACCGTATTGTCACGGTCCGGACAACCCATCACGATTGTGCGGTGCACCTGAACGGCGCAACCGCAGTCGAAGTAATGGAAGCACCGATTACTGCTCTTATCAATGCAGATATGGCGATCATCAACTCCAAGATAAAACCAGAACTTTCCTGCAACAAGTCCGAATGCCGGAGTTACCCGCTCTGTCGTCCGGATGGAATTACCGATGGCGAGAAGTATATCGTTGTCGATGTGCTGGGCAATGCTCCCGATATCTGCGACAAGGGCCGTGCGCTGAAGCTGGTCGAGATACGGCCTGCATAATCCATTCATTCCTTTTTATTTTTCTGCGATCTGCCAGAGCTGATCCGCAAGTTGGATCAATTCATCATTCATCTCCAGATCAACACTCCACCTTTTTGGGATTGCATCGAGCCCCCAGTATGCTCCTGCAAGTGCACCACAACATGCACCAACCGTATCCGCATCCCCGCCAAGATTGATTGCAGAGAGTATCGCCCCCTCAAATGAACGGGCGTTCATGAAACAGGACAGCGCTGCATGGGAACAGAGGACTGCGTCCAGTGACGGGTCCGGGTCATGTCCCGGATAATTTCCCAGCACTGCATGCACCTCAGGATCCGTGCAGAGCGAACGTGCGTGACGGAATGCCCGCGACCGGGACACGCCCCGCACCATGTCACTGACCATCACGTTTAGGAACGCGGAGCAGTGACCGGCAACCGGATCATAGTGCGTGAGCCGCGAGCAGGCTATGCTCATCGCATATACTTTAGGTGCGGAATAGAAGATCCCGAGCGGGAACCCACGCATCACACTGCCGTTCGTCCGGCTGCTGCCACGACGCTGGTGCACAAGCCATGCAGCATGGTGCGGCAGGGTGCCGGATTTGACCAGATCAAAAAATAATGATGATGTGGGACCATACCATTCCGGGCGGTTTTCGTACCCGGAAAATAACCTTGATATAAGGTCTTTTTGGTTGAATCCCTTGCAATTAACGAGCGATTCTGCAACAGCCATGGCCTGAAGCGTGTCGTCAGTAATTGTACCTTTTTTCCGGAAATGGCGCCCACCGGGACGCATTTCTGTCACCCACGCTTCAGATTGCAGAGATCCTTCCAATGGCGCACCCATTGCATCCCCAATTGCGAGCGCAATGAGCGATCCTACGTGCCGCAGCGTTCCAGATATAAATGTCACCAAAAAGGTATATGTGTTGATCAAAAAATAGTATTCCTCCGGAGAAGGTGATAGTGTGCAAAAAGAAGAGTTGCTACATTTACATATGCTGATGATTCACATCAAGAAGTATTACGAAGGTATCACCAACGAGGAAATCCAGACAGAACGCTATGCCTCGCTGGAAATCTCTCCTGTTCATATTCATAAAGATAAAAAAGCCCATAAAGACGCTCTCCTCACGCTTGGGGATGAGATTGTTTCCCATATCCACGGCAAACCGCTGCCTGTGGTGAACTATTCTTCAGAGACTGCATCGCATAAAGTTGCAGCAGAACATTAATCGTTATGGATGAGGCGCTGGCATTCCGGGAGATGATCTCCCGCATCCTCACCTTACCGCCCGGTGATGATGCGATTGTTGCAGTAAAGATCGACGTCTGCAAGAAATACCGCCTCCATGCGGTACCGAAAAACTCTGCGATTCTTGCCGCCGCCTTACCGGAGGAGAAGAAAATCCTGCGGAAGATCCTGCTGGTCAAACCCACTCGTACCCT
>JBAZQT010000132.1:0-2646 GCA_041645055.1 Methanoregula sp.
CAAGAGGTATTTTGGGATCTTTTCAGACAAGGAATAATCACGCTAGGAAGTGGGGGGAATTCAAGTGAAGGGTACCCGTATTTCCGGCTATCGAGTTATGGTAAAAAAATTCTTGAAAATAATGAACTCTATTTCTTTCATGATGTATCCAGTTTCGAAAAATCCATATTGGGTGTAATTCCAAACATCAACAAAATTACTTTGGATTACCTGAAAGAAGCGATGCAGGATTTCCGAAGCGGGTGTTTTCTTTCTTCGTCTGTTATGATGGGTGTTGCATTAGAACACTCATTTGATTTAATGATTGAAAGTATTAATCAGAATCCAAAATTTTTAGAAATGTTCAAAAGTGTTTCAACAAAACAAACGATTTACCGAAGAACAAATGAATTTAAAAATATATTAACTCAAAACCATAAGGAATTTTCACGTGATATAATGGATGATGTGGATGCTAATTTTTCAGGAATCTTTTCAATTATCAGAAATTACCGGAATGAATCCGGGCATCCAAGTGAGATATTCATCGAACGTGAACAATGTTACGTGAATCTGCAACTTGTTGTTCATTGCATCAAAAAGATCTATCAATTGAAAAAATTCTTTGAAGAAACAATCTGATTATTTTTCATCACGATTCTCAATCTTATTCATTATCAGCCATTCTCTGTCTTTTTTAGATGCATCAGAGGGGAGAAGCAATCCCGGATACGAATCCTCCAAAAGAATCCGGTTCAGTCCTAAAACAGATGATGGATAATATGCATCCTCCAATCCCTCACGACAGAATCCGGTCTTCTCTCCGATTGCCTTGCCCGCATCCGAAAGCCGGGTCGAAGAGAATACGTCCTTGTTAAAAAAACCCGGTTGTATAAGTATCCGGTTGATCTCATCCAACAGGAGCCCGTGGATTGGTGATCCCTCATCAAGCGGTTCGGATTTGAACAGAACGATATGCTGAAGACGGTGCGACAGCTTCGACAAAAGGTATTGTGATACTCTTGATCGCCGGTCCTGCAATGCACCGATGAACGCATCCATATCAGGAATATCCTTGGCAGTGATCGCCTGCCACCGGAACCGTAGGTCGAGCCAGACCGTCAGATCATAGTTCTGTTCGTTATCATTCTCCCAGACATCGCCATTTTCCGCACCATAATAGACGCGTTCCGTATCGAATGAGGCATCGAAACACACCGAGAACCCCGAATTGGTGTCGATCATAAAGAGTGCTGGCCGGGAAATATTCTTCTCCGGTATCCGGATATCCGGGCGGAACCGAACATAAGGAATCCTGCGCTCGCTCGGTACAAGACGGCTCCGGGAAATGTCATTGATCGTGGTAAAGAGGAATGTAAACATCGGGTAGTTCATACAATACGAACCCCCCTCAGAATAACAGAGACATTCTCCTTCGATCCCGTAAGGTTTCCATTCCCCGAACAGAAATTCTTTCAGTGCCTTGGGGGATGCTCGGATAAGGGCGAGAAGTGGAATAATCCATCGGTCCCGCTGGTACCGTTGATAATGTTCCTCAATAGCACTGCGATAGGTTTCGAGGCAGGGTGATCCCTCAAACGTCTTCTTATTGAAGGATTTCAGCAGATCTGTCTTCTCTCCACTCGTCAGTCCCGGGCTCATCACCGGCAGGCGCAGGCAGACTGAATAGGATCTTCCCCGGGAGGATACGCGTTTTTTTAGATCGAGTTCCTGGATCATCCGCCGGAAATATTCGGCATAGGATTCGACAGGGATTATCGAAGAGTTCTCAGCGGGTGATTCTCTCTTTTGGATGTTTGACTTTTGCGGGACGAAAAATGGATACATCTTTTCGGATTCGTGCGGAATCCAGTCCCAGAGTGGGAGCATGCGCCGCATCTCCGCGCCCTTTCGGGACAGAATCTCACAGACCAGATCCTCATTGATATGGTTCTGGATATATTCCATGGAATACAAGCCGGATACATGATGAGAGTCCGTAACCTGTTCCGTGAAAATTTTCATTACAGCGATGAATGGCTCTGTCCCATCACGGAGATAGTAATGTTCGGTTTCATGATTCTGTCGTGCTGCAACAAAATTATCGACTCCCAAAATACCGAGGGACTCCAGATCTTTGCAGATGCGCATCGCCCATGTTTTTGATATATCCGAATGGTATCGGGAGGAATCCGGTATATTTTTCTCGAAATCCTTTGCTATTCGGGCGGGGTACGAATAAAACCGGGGCTTTCCGGTTCTTTTATCAGGCAGCACAATCCCTTTTCTGACAAAATTCGGATCAAAATACATTGCGCTGGTATTTTCGATAAAATACCAAAGCACCGACCATTTTGCTTTTGTTATCTGATCTGGATGCATGAGAACATTATCCGGACGATTCATATTCAGAACAGGAATGAACGGCGAAATATCCGCATCGGACCTGTCAACTCAAATCAATTTCACTTGACCAGTCAAGTGTTATTCAATCCAGACTACGCTTTTGATTCATATAAGTATTATTTTATGCAAATTTTGTAATCAGAACGGGAATAAAAAAATCCTGTTGGGAGGTGAAACATGAGCAAAGGAAGCACACCGATGAACAAGGCAGCAGCAGCCCGGATTCAGTCAAGCGCAGACCGGTCCGGCAGCAACCAGGGG
>JBAZQT010000065.1:0-15867 GCA_041645055.1 Methanoregula sp.
CGAGCTCGAGACCATGTATCCATATGCCCATTACAAGTACATGCTCGGGAAATGCAACGACGACAAGGTCAAAGACGATTTTCTCCGCATCGAGACCGAGCGGGTTGCCGGTTATCTTGAAAAGACCCGGGACGTGTACAAATACCGCATCGGGTACTCCATCGGGATCTTCAGAGAAGCCCTCATCAGGGGTTCGGAACAGGCCGGGGTGCCTATCGACCTTATCCTTCCCACCCGGGATATCATCAACAAGGTGATCGAGGAAGGTGACTGCTCATTCCAGGAAGGGAGCCTTTCGATGGAGGAATACTTAGGCGAGTTCTGCGATGCGCTGATCCGGTTCCGGAACGAGCGGCTGGGGAAGTAGAGGGAACCGGTAAGATTATCTCTTTTTCCAAGGCATAGATCCCATCAACCTGCACATAACTGGGATAATCAAGTGATCCTACGTTGAGGTCTTCATTTGTCAGGCTTACCGTCATCATCTTTGGTTTCCGGGATGTGATCTTCATGACAATCACGTCACGGGAGATCGAGTTATACCGGGAATTACTCATGACAAGTGCCGGGCGTACCTTTGATTGTACCTGGTTGGAATAGGTAAAATCCACAAGGACAACCGAGCCTTGTGCCGGTTCATTCATGCATCAGCCTTCTCTTCGTATGCTCATTCCATGCATCGTCTGTATTCTCGTAATCGATCTCGATTCTGGCTTTCCGGAAGATGATCTTGTCTTTATCTGAAGATATCGACAGGTAATCCCCGTCATTGATACCAAACTCTGACCGGATCTTTTTCGGGAGGGTGATCAATCCTTTGGATGAAACCTTGACAAGTGTCGTGTCAGGCATATGCTCTCACAACTTAGAATATAAGATTCTTAGATTATGAGTATTTCGGAATGATGAGTATCGTGCTCAGTCATACTCCCTGAACAGTGCCGGGTTCTGCTTTCGGATCCAACAGCGCCCGACGACCGATCAAGTGAATGAAGGATCATATTATCCAGTGCCTTGATCGGGTAATCTCCTGTGCGGAATAAAAAAACCCTGATGTTGTTTTGTGTTTCTTTCCAAAGTCCTTACTTCATCCACAATAAAAGAACCGACCTATACTCGACAGATGGCTGTCGGTCAGACAAAACATTCGGATAAAAAATGCTATCCCGGCAGGTAGTCATCCCTGACCGGAGAGAATACCTCGACTGCTACCGAATCAGCAACAATCGTTGCCCGGTGCTCCACATTCCCCGGAATCATCCAGCTGTCACCGGGCCGCACCTCATGCACATCGTCTCCGATCGAAAGAATCATATGACCCGAAACAAGGTACCCGGTCTGTTCCTGCGGGTGCTTGTGAGCGGGAAGAAGCGCATCTTTCTTCAGCACGAACTCCGTCATGAGAGTATGCGTCCCGTGGACCAGTGTTTTCCGGAAGATTCCCTCCGCAACCGGAATATACCCGACATCATGTTTTTGTGCAAACATCAGGAACTCCTCACAGTTTTCTCCAGCACGCGGAGTACCGATTCCCCGAACTCCCGTGTTCCTGCCGAACCGCCAAGGTCCCGGGTCTTAATACCCTGTGCGAGTACAGTTCTTATCGCCGATTCAATGTGATTCTCTCCCTCTGCATCCCCGACATGGGTTAAGAGCATCCCCGCACTCCTGAGGGCAGCAATAGGGTTTGCGAGGTTCTTGCCGGCAATATCCGGGGCACTGCCATGCACCGGCTCGAAGAGGGCGTAACGCTCACCGATATTTGCGCTCGGTACCAGTCCAAGACCCCCCACAAGGTACGAGGCAACATCTGACAGGATGTCCCCGAATATGTTAGTCGTGACCACGACATCATATGATGCAGGGTGCTGGAGCACATCGAGCGAGAGGGCATCGATGAACTTATCATTATAGGAAATCCCGGCAGCCTTCGCCTCGGCAATGCAGATGTCGCGGAAGAGCACATCTGACTTGAGCACGTTGGCCTTATGGCCGATAGTCAGCAGTTTCCGCCGCTGCCGGGCAAGCTTGATTGCCATCCGGACAATCCGTTCTGTACCCGTCCGGGTCACCACCCGCAACGTAGTCGCACGCTCCGGGCTGCTCTCTTCGATACCGGAATAGAGTCCCTCGGTATTCTCCCGCACGACCATCATATCGAATCCGCCATCTTTTACGGGGCGGAGGTTGGCATACAGGTCAAGTGCCTTTCGGATCCTTAACACCACGCTCTGGTAGTCCTTCATGGGCGGCGTGGTGATCGCCCCGAAAAGGATCGCATCCGCATCCTTCATCTCGCGGATCTCCTTATCGGCACACGGGCAGCCGGTCCGCTCCCACATACCATATCCTATATCGACGGTGAAATAATCATACTCGGGATGGAGCAGTTCGAGCGCACGGAGGGCAACCGGGATCACTTCGTGGCCGATCCCGTCCCCTTCCACAATGGCAATACGCGTCATCTCGCCCTCCACTGTGCCGTTAAATCTTCCACCGCATGGGCGATACGGGACGGGCTTGCACCCCAGTGCACAACAGCCCCGAATTTTCCCTTGTACATGCCAATTCCCTCGCGTTCGGAACGGCAGCAGCGGGCGATGAACGGCTCTTCCCGTACGGATTCTAACGGGCAGATATTCTCGAGCGCAAAGTCCTTGCCATAACACTCGGTATAGAACTGCGAACCGGTCAGGCAGCCGGCTATTGTCTCGCCACCCTTCATCGGATCGGCATCAAGAGTTTTTGTATATCCTGCTGCACGGCAGGGATAGACATCCGCTTTCACTTGTTTGATGTCCCGGGTGTGATGGCAGAACGTAATTTCAAGTTCCCCGAAGAGTCCTGCGGTCTGCAACTCCCGAAGACAAGCAGACAGGCTCGGACGGGGAGGCGTCACATCGTAGACATGAACCCTAAGAAAAGCCGAGAGATCGGGATCGAGCACGAAGGTCATGTGCTCGTCCAGCCCGGTGAAAATGGTACACCGGTATCCCGTATCCATCGCGAGCTCAACCAGCCGTGCACGATCATTGATCTGCACCTTATCCGGGTAACGGTAGGTTTCTTTTGCGGTGGCGATTACGTTCGACGATACGATTGTGCGCATCATGCCGCTTCCCGTAGGATCAGGAGTAATAGCGAGCAATTCATACCCCGCACCGGTATCCCTCACAAGATAGCGACTCAGGAAATATACGAGATCCCCACAGGGTTTCGTTGTTGCAGACCCCACCTGCTTGCAATGTTCAGGAAATATCACCGCTGGTTCCTCCAGTACTCCACCAGTCCCCCGGCAGAAAGGATCGCCTGCATGCGAGGAGAAAGCGGGTGGATAGCATGTTTCTTTCCCTCTGCTTCAACCCATCCTTCGGATAGATCGAACGTCACCAGGCACCCTTCCATGCAGGTAAGGTTGCATTCGATGAGCGGGAGCCCGACATTAATCGCGTTCCGGAAGAAGATCCGGGCAAATGACGGTGCAACTACCGCAACAACCCCGGCCTCCCGGATCGCAACCGCCGCCTGTTCCCGCGATGACCCGCAGCCGAAATTCTTTCCCGCGACAATCACCGAACCGCTAAGCAGCGGAGCAAGCGAGGGATCGAGATCCTCGAACACGTGCTCGACCCAGACGCTGTGGTCCTTTGTCCGCAGGTATCGCCCGGCAATAACAAGGTCGGTGTCGATATCCGGCCCCACGCAGACAGCCGGTCCTTTACCCTTCATCAGTTCACCTCCGGTTCGGTAATCTCGCCTTCAAGGGCACTCGCAGCCGCCGTAGCAACCGAGCCCAGATAGATCGTACCACCGACACCCATCCGGTTCTTGAAATTTCGGTTTGCCGTGGAAAGGCAGACCTCTCCTTCCCCCAGCACACCCATATGCGAGCCGAGACAGGGGCCACAGCCGGGTGTGCCAATCGTGCAACCGGCGTTCACCAGATCGGTAAGCACACCGGTCCGGATTGCTTCTTCCAGCACTGCTTTTGATGCAGGAACAATGATCGTCCGTACGGCCACGCTCTTTCCTTTCACAATCCGGGCGACCCGGGCAAGATCGGAATACCGCCCGTTCGTGCAGGTGCCAACAAAGACCTGGTCAATGGGAAGTCCGGCAATCTCCCGCACGGGTTTGACCGTATCAACACGGTGGGGAACTGCAACCAGCGGCACAATCTCCGAGAGGTCAATGGAGAGTTCCTGAATATAGGTGCAGGGCTCTGGTACCTGCGGTTTTACTATCTGCCCTGCCCGGGCGAGATACTGCACGGTCACATCATCGGCATAGAACAACCCGGCCTTCGCCCCGGTCTCTACAGAAAGGTTGCTCAGCACGAGCCGGTCATCCATGGAAAGTCCGGCAACCCCGTTACCGGTAAATTCCAGTGCCTTATAGGTCGCCCCGTCCATGCCCAGTCGACTCACATACGTCAGGGCAAGGTCTTTTGCTTCCGCAGCACCGGAGAACGAGCCGGACAGGTGTATCCCGATCGTTTCAGGAACACGGAACCATGTCTCTCCGGTCAGCCAGATTGCCGCCATATCCGTTGCGCCTACACCGGTTGAAAATACACCGAATGCACCCAGTGTGCAGCTGTGCGAATCTGCGCCAACTACCACTTCACCGGGGAGCACAACACCCTCACACATAATCTGGTGACAAATCCCGCATCCCACATCGGTGAAATGCATGAATGAACCGCGGGCGAATTCACGCAACTCGTGCTGGAGCATTGCGGTCGTACTGTTGTTTGCCGGTACGATATGATCAAAGAGCATTGAGAGCCGGGTCGAATCGGTAAGTCGGTCACTCCCGATACGTTTCCATGCCTCGAGTGTGAGAACTCCCGTACCATCGTGAACATAGGCCCGGTCTACCTTCCGGTCCACATATTCACCGGCATTTCCACCAAGAATCCGCTCTGATAATGTGGCCATTATCCATTCTCCCGCTGTGCTTTTGTGATCAGTTTTCTTAAGATATCCGGCGTGATATTGCATTTGTGTTCAGAGTGGTCCTTAACCAGGTCAAGGACACGGCAGACCTGCTTGTCCGTGCATTCGCAGCCGAGCGATGCCATCACGTGTTCGAGTGCTTTTTTACCCGTGTGTTTACCGAGAATGAAATGCCGCTCGCTCCCCACCATCTCAGGAGGGAAATATTCGTAGGTGGAAGGGTCCTGGAGAATTGCTGCGATGTGTATGCCACTCTCGTGGGAGAACGCAAGTTCACCAGTTACGGGTTTGTTCCGCGGGAGCGTGATTCCGGAAAATTTCTCAACCATATGCGAGAGTCCGGTTAAGTGGGAGAGATCGTACCGGTCAATGTTTCCTTTCATCCGCAGGGCGACTAACACCTCTTCTAAGGAAGCATTACCCGCCCGTTCGCCGATACCGTTGACCGTTGTGTGGAGCTGGAAGGCACCTGCCTGGGCAGCGGTGATCGTGTTTGCCACCGCACAACCCATGTCATTGTGACAGTGAGCACAGAATGGCACGTCCACCGATGAGACGAGTTCGGTCATGATGCTGTGCATCTCGGTGGGAATAATGCAGCCAACCGTATCGGCAAAACTGAGCAGTACAGCGCCGTGTTCAGCCGCACGGCGATAGACTTCTTTTAAGAAGGGAAGATCGGTCCGGGACGCATCCTCTGCGGCAAACCGTACCACAACACCATGATCCCGGGCGTAATCAATCATCTTTAATGAATCCTCAAGCACCTCTTCCCGGGGTTTTTTGAACTTGAGCCGGACATGCAGTTCTGAGGTTGGGATGAAGATACTCACCATCTCCACATCGCAGTCTATAGCCGTCTGGATATCCTGCTCCCGTGCCCGGCAGAAACCGCAGACACGGGCGTCGAGACCAAGGTTTGCAATCGTCTTCACGCACTGTGCCTCATTCTGGGAGACGGCCGGGAACCCGGCTTCGATAACCTCGATCCCAATCTCGTCTAACGTGGTCGCAATCTTTACCTTTTCCTCGCAGGAGAACGATACCCCGGGCGTCTGCTCCCCATCCCGCAATGTCACATCACAGATCTCAATATTCCACGGTTTCATGGCTGCTTCCCTCCGGACAGGTACCTTCTACAACAAGCGTGCGGGGCGTGTCCGTCACCACGAGCTCGTTTTTCAGCGTCTCTTCATCATCGGCTCGACATATCACCGGGTCTGCCCACATGAGGTAGGGAACCGGATCATAGGAGGACTGTTTGCCGGTCATTGCTGTACAGTCATTGTTCATCACGATGCAGAGCAGCGGAAGCCGTTTTTCGTACACATCGATCAGGGCATTCAGGCCGGAATGGAGAAAGGCATAGTCGCCAATAAGGGCAACTTTTGTGCTCCGGGCGGCGACCGCAATGCTCGAACCCATGCCATAACTGGCGACACCCAGCTCGTACGGGGAGGTCATGCCCAGAATTGAACAGCCTGCATCGCAGATCATGTTCATCTTCCTCGCTTTGAGAATATTCATCATCGGCTTGAAAGGGCAGTCTTTACAGAATGTCCGGTAATACCCGCGGTCCTTCATCACCTGCGGATGGTGCTGAGGAGCCGGCGGTTGTAACCCCCGGTGATCGCGGACAAACGTCCGGCCAACCTCATGCACTTCCTTTACTTGTACTGCCTGTGCCGGTAAGGGATGGACGGTAACAATCCGGGTGTTTCCCGGCGCAGCACCAACCCCGGCGGGTTCACCCTTCCACTGGTTTAATGCAGAACCATTCGACCAGTCAAACATGGTCCGGTACAATTCCTCTGCAGCCGTTATCCGCCCGTTCATTGTCCATGACCGGTCAGAGAGGCGCCCTTTCCCGGTACTCCGGGGAACAGGTGTATATTCCACCTCCGCATCGAATATTCCGGGCGTGAGCCGGAGCATCGCAACTCTTGAGAATTTCTCGGATGCTTCGAGAGCTGCCTCGACACCGGCATAACAGGTGGATATATCAGGTTCGATAACGGGAATTTCCGCCAGTTCACCGTAATACCGGGAGTCCTGTGCAGTCTGCGAGCCCAGTGCTTCCGGGTCATCCCCGGCTACGAGAATCACACCGCCGATGAGGCCCTGGGCTGCTGCCTGCAGCAAAGGATCGGCGCATGCGTTCACGCCGACATTCTTGATAATGACTGCCGCCCGTCGTCCTTCAAGCGAGTCGCCCAGTGCATATTCAAGCGCTGTTTTTTCATTGATCACCATCTCCGCATGCGTTTTGGCACCCAGGTCAGTAACAGGAAATCCCGGTATGGCATACTGCCGGTCGGTACATGCGAGTAGCGCTTCTGTGATCACATCAATACCTTTCATCTAGTCCCTCCCCGGTACCAGATCGCAGCCGGCACAGTTCGAACACATCGTAAGCGCTTCTTTTGGATCAAGCCCCGCTTTGGCAAGTTCGCGTGTATGGATACCAAAGATCTTTTTTAATCGTTCCGCAGACGGACGGGGTGTACCGGAGAGCTCGGCAACCGGGTTGAGCGGGCGCAGCACGGGAATTATCCCATGTGAAGTCAGCCGTTTGATACAGGCCTCCATCTCGCCGTCCGTCTCGCCAAGACCGATAATCACGTTGGAAAAGACCCTGCCTTTCCCGAAGAGTTCCACGGAGCGGTCGAGCACCCGCCAGAGCTGCTCGTAATCAAGTCCCGGGCACTGCTTTGCAAAAATGGCCGGTGTCGCCGCTTCGATATTGAACTTCACTTCTTTTACCCCGAGTGCCCTGAGCCGGTCGGGAGTCAGGTCAGTAGGATAAATCGATACACCGATGGGAAGATCGTAAACCTGCAGATTCTTAACCACCTCAAGCACGTAGGACTCTTCCTCTTCTATTGTCTGGAGCACACCGCTGGTAATGGAGATTGCCGAAATCCGGTGCCGGACGGATTCAACCATACTAAGTATTTCCTCAATTGTCTTTCGTTTGCCCCCAAGCGTAGGTACCGGGCAGTATCGGCAATGGAATATACAACTGCCGGTCACCGTGATGAATGCCTGGTCGGGACAGTGGCATCCTGGTTCAAGAAGCCGCCCGGGTATGAGTGTACCCTCGAAATAGAGTTCTGCAACTCCTTTACCCCGGTGAATAATCTCCACTGCGCTGGCAGGGTTTAACGCGAGCTTGACCCGGTGATTGCCCATAGCAAAGAAGACGGCACCGCTCCCCCCTGCTCCAGGGCCGGCCGTAGAACGGGCAATGTACTGTTCGGCAGGTTCACCGGTGATCCTGGCTGAACCGGCAGAAAGGAGTTTTGCTTTTAAGTCGGTCCACTGCATAGTTCGAGCGCCTCCTCGTACCGGGTGAAAAACGGGATTGCCGCCACTGCCCCGGTGATACCCCGGCCGTTCATGATGATTGTTAAGTTCTTATCCCGGAGTTGTTCAATCAGCCCCGGCTCAACCTCGCCGCGTTTCACCTTCCGGCCGTACGCAAGCAGTTCTTCTGATGGGGAAAATCCGGTGTACACCGCCATACCGGTCTTCTGGGAGAGAGTATATTTTTTCAAGAGAGCGTGGAACCGTTCGGTAAGCCCCGCCGGATCCGTTGTAGCAAACTCTGCAACAAGACCAACGCAGTTCTTGGTCCGGTACGCCACCGGGAAGAGCTGGACTATCGTGTGCGAAAGATACACTGAATGTTCATCTTCCACGGCTTTTGCAATATTATGGACAAGCGTCCACGTCGCCCCTTCTTCCGGAGTATCCGTGTCATCTACACCAATGAGCACCCGCTGCATCCGGGGCATCCAGATAGTGGCACCGGCAACTTTTCCTCCACCCGCAGGATCGCTCCGGCTTCGTATGACCCCGCGTGCATCTGAGCGGCAGGCAGCAGCACCCACACCGCCCCCGCCCATACCAATATACGTGACCGCAATCTCGGATTTGTCAACGGTACACGCAGAAATACCTGCCGGGAAGCGGGAGCCTTCGAGTGCAAGATCCACCGTTTGCGGTTTTAAGAGATATCGCATGGTTGATCCCACACAGCGGACATCCTCCACTACCGGGCTCTGGGCATAATGGTGTTTCGACCACATCGCACCGCCAACACAATCAAAAAACTCGACCAGTTCCACCCGGCTCCCAGTCTCATCCGCTACTGCCACGATCTGCGGGTAGTGGATAACATACGGTTCAGCAATGTTCGCCATCTTAGTACTACCTCAAAGACACGGGTGTGCTGGAGAACCGCGCCATACAGGGATCGCAGTTCTTCTTGCAGGTTTGCCCGGCATTACGGGAAATTTCTGAATAAAGAGCAAACCAAAAATGCTCTTGCAGGTCGTCAAGATTCTGGGAGATCATGTTATCGCCGAAATTCTCGTTAACAAGAGATTCGGCAATAACAGTATTTATAGCGATCGTTTAGTGCGAGAAAATTTTCAGTTATCGTATCGATTCTGATCTTAAGAATAATCAAAAACCCCACGAATCCAAGGGCTGCAAACATACAACTGCATGAAAACAGTAATAGCCGTTATTAAAGTAAAAAAGGATTAGAGAATTTTGTGGAGCTCGATCTTAAACGGACCGAGCGTGCCGCCAAAGTTTCCGGCAGTGATGAACTTCACGCCCGGGACCAGGGCTGCTGCCTTGACACCTGCAGCCATTGCTGCTGCAACGGACTTCTCATCAATACCGTCAATGACAATCTCATAAACTCCTTTGATTCCTGCAGGGACTTTAGAGTCCGTAACTTTTTCCCGGAGTGTCGGGCAGTACTTCTCATTGGTTGAAGCGGGCATGAACTTGTATTTCAGGCTGCCAACCTTTGAGCCGCTGGCGACAACGCCACCGGGGAAACTCGTAATCGTGCCCGGAACTTTGGCGATTGCATCCACTGCTGCCTGTGCACCCATGAGGGCGGCCATCTGGTTCTCCGCCATTACAAAGAAGTTGCCACCGGCAACACCCTTGACAATGCCGAACTCTTCCTCGCCGATATATTCTCCTTCCATGATCGGGATGACCCAGCACTTCCTGCCGCCAACTTCTTTCTGGTACTCGTAACCGTCTCCAAAGAAGTGCAGTTTTACCTGGATCTTCTCTTCAGAGTTGGTAATACCGTTGAAGACTGCGGTCGTTGGTGCAGTGAGTACGCACTCAGCAAGGCGCTCGACAACCTGGTCCTTGATCTTCTTCTTACCCGCACAGATCAGGATTGAGACACCCGGGCGGCCGTCAGGGGTCTGCGAACCGTCAAGTTCCAGTTCGATCCCCGCTTCGCACGGACATCCGATCGCTGACGTAGCAAAACCGGTTGCCTCAGTCGCTGCTTTCCATGCCCATTCCATGGTGACTGCTGTAATGATCACCCGGCAGACCCATGTCGGGAATGCCTCTGCAAATTCGTTGTCAATGGTGACTCCGTTGATTTCCATACGATAACCTCCAATACAACAATGGTACTATGATTGGTGTTGAATAAATTTTCTAAATTAATTCCTGTAAAAGAGCGCACGAAAATAGAACAATCAAGTACACAAGATCCTGTTAATCTTAATAAAGAGTATAAGAGTATAGAAATCCGATTCGAAAATCTCGAACAAAATGCACTTTTTTTCGGGTAGATTTCAGAACATTTATCTACATTCTTCAACCACTTTTGGATAGTCGATTTTAGAATCGATCATAGCTGGTGCGTAAAAAAAATGGCATTTGCAGTGCATATTAACATGGTTAACTGTACCGGCTGTAACAATTGTGTAGTCGCGTGTCCCGTCGACGCATTGGAGCTTCATACCGTGGATCCATCATCATATGATAAGATCTATAAAGTTAAGGACGGGAAGTCCATTGTCCTTGACTTCAAGGGTGAACTCTGCGCCGGTTGCGGTGTTTGCGTTCAGGCATGCCCGCACGATGTTATTAAGCTGACAGGACCTTGGGAATCCAAAGCACAGGCAAACGTACTATAATGGTATTGCATGAGGGTTAATTCATGAACAATCTGTTTCCCAAATTTTCCAAAAAGAGGGATGGGGTCAACGTTGTAATGGAGCAAAAACTCCTTCAGAACGTGAACAACCTTATTCTCAATGCAGAGACCTGCACGGGATGCGGTATATGTGTGGAGGCTTGTCCGGAGGAAGCTATTGTCCTCGGACTCGTCGGTGCATCAAGGCGTGGCGCAATCAATTACGCTGCCCCTGTCGATGTCGACGAGACTAAGTGTTCATACTGTGGCGTCTGCGTCATAATGTGCCCATTCAATGCATTGACCTTGAAAGTGGATGGACAGGAGAGACTCCCGATCCTTGAGAAGGAAGGGTTCCCGCAATTTGATATGAAGGCGGAGATTGATGACGAGAAATGCGTCAAGTGCACGATCTGCGAAGAGGTCTGCCCACGTGACGCCATTGACCGCAACGTCCCTGCTTTTGAAGGAACCTATAAAGGACCGGTTGCTGGCGCAAAAGACCGCCAGACAGCAATCAAGACCAAGACGACATTTACTGTTGATAAAGAGAAATGCTCGCTCTGTGGCCTGTGCGGGGCATTATGCCCGGCAATCGTGGTGAAACACAAAGAGTTCACCGCAGAGACCGGAAAAGTCGAAGGCGACGTTATCTGGGACGAAACAAAATGTGATGCCTGCAAAGTGTGTGTTGAGGCATGCCCTGAAGAGTGTATCACCGTTGAGCGCGAGATCATCTCTGACAAGGTTCTCGGCAAAGTCGATATTATCAAAGACAACTGCTGCACCTGCACGTGGTGTTCGAAGAACTGCCCGACAGAAGCAATTACCGTTGAGAAGATTTTTGAAGGCGATATTGAATTCCACGCCGAGAAATGCCCCGGCGGCTGTTCAACGTGTGCAGATATCTGCCCGGCAAATGCAATTTATCTCCCTTCGACAATCCCCGCAGCGGAGATGAAACTCAACAGCATCGAAAAGACCATTGCAGTCAACAAGGATTACTGTATCCTGTGCGGTGCGTGTGTTAACGCCTGCCCCGGTGAAGATATCATTGTAATGCAAAGGAACAGCATCCGCGTGAAAGGCACGGAGACTGACCTGTTCAAGAAGATCAAAGAGAAACTCTTCACCAAGAGAACTTCAAAGGTGAAAGAGGACATAACAGGCCAGGTTAACCTCAAACAGATGGAGAGGGCGTGAGTTCCATGGCAAGAACAAAAGGATACCCAGCAGCGCTGGATAAGAAACTCCAGGACACGAAACTTTACGTTGATGACTCAAACCCTGAGTTCACCAAGAGCGTAAAAGCCATCTCGCGTACGAATGCCCACATGTGCTACCAGTGCGGTACCTGCACCGGCTCCTGCCCGTCAGCTCCCCGCAGCACCTACCGCATCCGTAAATTCATGAGAAGAGCGGTCCTCGGGCTCGAGAACGAAGCACTGACCGACCCGGATCTCTGGCTCTGTACTACCTGTTACAGCTGCTCTGACCGCTGCCCGCGAGACATCATCCCGACCGATGTCATCATGTCCATGAGGAACCTCGCTTTCAAGAGGGATATCGTCCCGGTCAACTTCTTAAAGACCGTTACGGCAATCTATGCCTCAGGCCACGGTGTGCCGAACAATGATGTCAACCGTGCAGCCCGCGAGAAGATCGGCCTGTCCCGCGACCCGCCGACCACCCATACCTATGCGGAATATATGCCCGGTATCAGGAAGATCCTTGACCACTACAAACTCAAGGCAAATGCCGACCGGATCATCAAGGAAAGGGAGGGATAAGATACCATGTCAGAATCAGGCGCAAAACACAAATTTGCATTCTACCTTGGATGCATTGCCCCCAACCGGTATCCCGGTGTCGAATCCGCTTCCATCAAGGCAATGAAGAAACTCGGCGTTGAGTTAGTCCCCCTCAAGGGTGCAAGCTGCTGTCCCGCACCAGGTGCATTCGGATCTATCGATCTCAATGTGTTCTATGCAATGGCAGCCCGGAACCTCGTTCTCGCCGAACAGATGAAGATGGACATTGCCCTCGTCTGCAACGGATGCTACAAGTCGATCTGGGAAGTCAACCACAAGCTCAAGCACAACAAAGACCTCCGCGACAATGTCAACGAAGTGCTCAAGGAAGTCGACATGGAGTACAAGGGTACTATCAATGTCTACCACACCGCAGAGCTCCTCTACAACGACAAGTTTATCGGCGTTGAAAAGGTCCGCGACAGCGTTACCAACCCGTTAACCGGTGCCCGCATTGCAGTCCACTACGGTTGCCACCTCGTCAAACCCCACAAGGACCGTGAGTTTGAAAAGGAAGTCATGTTAAACACCGAGCACCCGACATGGATGGAAGAACTTGTTGCTGCTATCGGTGCAACGCCGGTTGAATACCGCAACAAGATGCAGTGCTGCGGTGCCGGTGGCGGTGTCCGTGGTTACGATATCGTCCATGCACTCGATATCACCAACGAGAAGCTGATCAATTTACAAGAGGAGAAGGTTGATGCCCTTACGGATATCTGCCCGTTCTGTCAGCTCCAGTTCGACCGTGGTCAGATTGAGATTCAGGAGAAGTTCGGCGTCAGCTACAACCTGCCGGTTCTTCACTTCGCTGAACTCCTCGGCCTGGCACAGGGAATGAGTCCACAGGACCTCGGACTCGATCTCCATGGAATCAGCTGCGAATCATTCCTTCAGAAGGTGCTGTGAGGTGGTAAGAAATGGTAGAAAAGAAGAAAACAACCACCAAAAAGCCCGAGACCAAAAAGCAGGATACAAAGAAGGCGGCTCCCGTGAAACCTGAAGTTAAGAAACAGGCCCAGGCAGCAAAGCCGGCAGCAACCGGCAGCACCACCCAGCAGAAGCCCCGGATTGGTGTTTTCATCTGCCACTGCGGTACGAACATTGCTGGATCGATGGATATCAATGCCGTACAGGACTATGCAAAAACCATCCCGAATGTAGCCTATATTGACAACTACAAGTACATGTGCTCGATGCCCGGTCAGGCAGTAATTAACAAGGCAATCCATGACAACAAGCTTACCGGCGTCGTAGTCGCAGCATGCTCTCCCCGTCTCCACGAGCCAACATTCAGGACAGCAACCAAGGAAGGCGGCTTAAACCCGTTCCGGTTCGAGATGGCAAACATCCGTGAGCAGAACTCATGGGTGCACATGCACGACCAGGAAGGATCAACGGACAAGGCAAAGGATGCAATCCGTATTGCCGTTGCAAAAGCATCACTCCTCCAGGACCTGTTCCCAAAGACCGTGCCGGTCGAAAAAGCGGCAATGGTCGTCGGTGCAGGTGTCGCAGGTATGCAGGCAGCACTCGATCTCTCTGCTGCAGGCATCAAGACCTACCTCATTGAGTCCGATACCAGTATCGGCGGGCGCATGTCCCAGCTGGACAAGACGTTCCCGACTCTCGACTGCTCCCAGTGTATCTTAACCCCCAAGATGGTGGATGTCGGCAGGGAGCCCTTAATCGAGCTGTACACCTGGTCGGAAGTCCATGAAGTTGAAGGGTACATCGGTAACTTCGATGTGACCATCAAAAAGAAAGCCCGTGGTGTGCTCACCCCCAAGGAAGCAGAAGCCAAAGGCATTGTCGGTGGCGGCTGTAACGGTTGCGGTGACTGTGAAACGATCTGCCCGGTTGTCAAGCCCAACGAATTCGAAATGGGCATGAAGCCAAGAAAGGCAATCTACATCAACCACCCGCAGGTCGTTCCCCTGCTCTACACCATTGACTTCAACTCCTGTGTCAAATGCGGCCTTTGCGTGACTGCGTGCGGTCCCGAGAAGAAAGCAATCGACCTCGAAGCCAAGGACGAGTTTGTCAAGGTCAAGGTAGGCACCGCCATCCTCGCTACCGGGTACGAACTGTTCCCGATTGAGAAGAAAGAGGAATGGGGATACAAGAGGTTCGAGAACGTCATTACCGGTCTCGAATTCGAGCGGCTCATCTGTGCATCCGGTCCAACCGGTGGACACCTGGTCTGTCCGAGCAATGGTCAGACTCCGAAAAGGGTCGCCTTCGTGCTCTGTGCAGGTTCCCGTGACAACACCGGTATTGGCAAGCCATACTGTTCACGGTTCTGCTGCATGTATTCGCTGAAACATGCACACCAGATCATCGAGAAGATTCCGGGATGCACGCCCTATCTCTTCTACATGGATATCCGGTCATTCGGTAAGGCCTACGAAGAGTTCTATTACCGTATCCAGGATGAAGGAGCAAAATTCATCCGGGGCCGTGTCGCAAACATCCTTGAAGATGCGAAGACAAAGAAACTCCACGTCATGACCGACGACACGCTGCTCGACCGCCCGGTCGATATTGAAGTCGACATGGTCGTGCTCGCATCTGCAGTACAGCCCTCAGCAGACACCAACAGGACAAGAAAACTCTTTGGTGTATCCTGCTCGATGGACGGCTGGCTGTTAGAAGCCCACCCGAAGTTAAACCCGTGCGGTACCACAACTGCCGGTGTCTTCCTTGCCGGTGTCTGCCAGGGACCAAAAGATATCCCCGACACTGTAGCATCTGCTGAAGGTGCAGCATCTGCAGCAAGTATCCCGATCCACAAGGGAGAAGTCGAACTCGAACCATACTTTGCCAGCTGCATTGATGAGAAATGCGCAGGTTGCGGTATGTGTGTGAACCTCTGCCCGTACAGCGCGCTTGCGCTTGTTGAGAAAGATGGTCGCACGGTAATGGAAGTAACCGAAGCCAAGTGTAAAGGCTGCGGAACCTGCGGTGGCTTCTGCCCCGGTGGTGCAATCTGGATGAACCACTTTGCAACCCCCCAGATAGTCGCACAGATCGATGCATTCCTCCTCGGAGGTGAGCAGTAAATGTCAGCTCCTGGAAATTTCAAGATCCCCGAACGCGGACCCGGTATCTGGCAACCCAAGATCAT
>JBAZQT010000133.1:0-2585 GCA_041645055.1 Methanoregula sp.
CCCCTGCCCCCCTCCCGGACTTACGGACAAAAGACACCGGGTCAGTGCCTTCGTATGGCAATGAATGCAACTGCACCGAGACCGATAAGGGTGATCAGGGCACCATAGCCGGGCGATTCAGCCGGTGTCTGGGTCTTAATGGAAACCGCCGGGGATGCAGTTGCTGACACGAGCGGCTTCTTGATGACAATAGAGACCGTGCCGTGGGGTGTTTTTTCAAGATTATCCTTGTCATTGGGCCCGGCTGCTGCATAGACCGTGTACGTCCCGGCATCAAGATTTGTATTTGCGGTTCCCCATCTCCAGGACCAGGTATGGTCGCCCTGCACATCCATCTGCTTGAACGTGGTGGGGTTATCATTGATAACCGGTGCGTTTTTGGGATTGGGGACATGGATCTGTGAGCCATTTATGGCCAGACCGGGGCCGGTAATAAACAGGTAAGTCTTCCAGGCCGCCGTGTTGGTACCGGTGAAGTTGATCTCGTCTCCAAGGAAGTAGTTCTGGTTGCCGGCTGTCACGATCGTAACTACGCCCGGCATAACGGTCTCGGTTATAGTGGGGGTGGCTGTTGCGGTCGTGGTTGCAATGGGGGTTGATTTGGTAGTTGCTGCTCCTGTGGTTGGATTTTTAAAGGTGATTTTAAAATAGCCCCTGGCTGCCTCACTCCTGTCAAAACCGTTTGGGAGGGAGGATGCAAGGATTTCGTAAGTGCCGTCTTTCAGTACCGTTCCGGAAGTGTCCCACGTCCAGGACCAGGTATGGTCACTCCCGATACTTGTCCCGGCGAAGGTGGCGGTGTTGCCGCTTTCAACAGGGGAGTGCGCCGGATCCGGCTTGTTGATCTGGGCGCCATTTTCCGGGAGTCCGGGTCCTGAGATGAACAGGTAGGTCATGTCGGTCGCGGTGTTTTCACCATGGAACTCGATCTTGTCGCCCGGGGAAAAGACCATGATGATCGGGATGCATTCACCCAGGCAGGGGATATCCCCGTCGGGGGGCATGTGGGCCGGATCGAGGCGTGACTCGATAGAAACAAAACCCCCGGGGGGGGTGGGTCCTTCTGTTCCAGACCAGCTATTGTCTGCCGTTACCGGTATGCCTGTTATAAGGACGACCAGAGCGACAGCAATGAGTGCGAGCGTTAATCTCGGAATCATTTTTTCTTCATCTCGGATGCAATATTATTATATTGTAAAGTTCTGTAACTTTACTAATTAAATGATTCGAATTATATCTAATACAAAAAAGAGAATAAAGTACTTTTTCATTATCAACGGATGTAAGACACAGTACTTCTCTAAATTTTCCTCCATGAACCTCGGATATTCAACAACACTTACCAACCTCGGATCAACCGGGACATCTAAGAACAGAAACAACCGAGATAAATTTGAGTTTTTTCGGAGTCCTTCCCAAACGAGGAGCCGGAAGAGATCATACCGGAACAAATCATCGTCGATCGTCATCGGCCCTCGTTGAAACTTATAGAAGAACATCCATTGAAGAGATATCCAGATATTCTTGAGGCGAATTGAGGTTATCGTCAAGAGGTACCGAAGCACAACATTCCGGGAACCAGGATCTGATCGTTTGAATAGGTGAGGATCTTTGA
Organism: Methanoregula sp.; assembly: GCA_041645055.1. Taxonomy (GTDB): domain Archaea; phylum Halobacteriota; class Methanomicrobia; order Methanomicrobiales; family Methanospirillaceae; genus Methanoregula. The sequence goes on from JBAZQT010000133.1 coordinate 1,616, forward strand.
TTCTAATTCGAGAAGTGAGTCCAGGTCCATCTTGGACAAATGGTATCTGACCGATGTCTCACACGGGACGTTTTCTACGGCTTGATTGGTGGAATGTACTGATAGGTTGTTCGCTGACATCCTGACGAGGGACTGGATGATCGTTGTTTGTTTTAGCGTTCCGATGATGGAAATCGTGAGGTGCCGGTATATTGCTTCAACTGCAATTTCGGAACAATCCTCTGCTCGGATCTCATTCGGTATTCGGCGGGCCCTTTGCCGTCTATTGACCATATTCAGCGCCCGCCGACTATTTAGATCGTACTGCTTTCTTTAACTGTGGCTAAAAATTAGTGAAGTCCTGAGACAGATAGTGAATTTCACAGGATTTTTCCGTGCGTCGGATTGTCGAGATTCAGACATCTCACCATCTCATTTTACACACCCTTTTGGCAGGATGGGTGATCCAACCATGTTTCCCGGGTCAATATCATTTTTATTGAGGACTTCATGAAAGTCTCATGCAAAAAATCCCTTAATTGAGCCCATTTTTAGCCCATCGGGTGGATCACCACAAAATTTCAAGAAAAAAAATAAAAAATTACTGCTGGGTTTTGAGCGCGTTGGTGATCAGATCAGATGCACCAGCGGGCAAATTCAGCCCGGATAGAACCGTCGGGAGTACGCTCATCATGGTTTGCTTTCCTTCAGGTGTGCCCATAAAATTCTGCAGCATCTTAATGCCATCCGGCGATGCAAGGAATTTTTTTACCGCGTCCTGTCCTTCGGGAGTCTGAAGAAAACCTGCAACAGCCCCGCCCATTCCGCCAAGAGATCCAAAATTCATGTTCGTGTCACTTCAGCTTGATTTTTGCTTTTACATATATGCAGTCGCTTCCTAAAAAGCAGGTGCATGACCGGGCCTTCTCAAATGTTTGGGATCAGCCCGGGATCCCCACAAGCGATCGGATCAGCCGCTGGGTTGTTTCCG
>JBAZQT010000066.1:0-15528 GCA_041645055.1 Methanoregula sp.
GGTCCAGTGCCTCTCACCTATTGGCGAGGAACTGATCCGGCGCGGGCTCGACAAGGAGTTCCAGATGGACTTTGTCGGGGCCCGGACGCGGCCCGCATCGGTCTTCTCGGGCCACTCATTCGTAGTCGAGGCGGCGATCGGGTACGGGGGCAAGTTACCTTCCGAGGGAAATGCGATCATTCTCCGGTTTGCCAACCGGGTTCCGCTGATGTACCAGCAGGGCGCATGCGCGATTACCCAGAGTGTTGCCAACGTGAACTGGAAATCCTATAACCTCTCCCAGCAGGGACTGCCAATGGGACCGGTGCTGATCCTGGTCCATGTTGCCTCCACCAATATCCCCTTCACCAGCGAAAGCAAGGATGCAATTGCGAGTATCCCGGAGATAGAAAAAGAAATTGTGCTCGCATTGCAGGACTTAGGAAGGGATCTCAAGCTCTTTGTCTCCCGGCGGGACAAGAACAAGGTAGCCGAGGACCGTGCCCGGGCTGTTTGCGCGATTATTCCAGAGATTGCAGCAAAAGTGAGCGAGATCGTGGAAAAACCGCTGGTCGATACCACGCCCATTGAGGGAAAACTGATGCGCAAGCTTATCGTGAAGAAGGGAACCATTGATGGCCGGATCACGATCGAGCTGAATAATTACACTGCACACGAGGTGGATGTGTCCATTTACGATATCTCGCAGGACAATGCGGATGATGCCGAGCCAAAATCTGCATTTGTGAGCGAGATGGATGGGCAGTTCACCAAGGTCTGGAAGCTGGTCATACCCTCTCAGACCGTCCAGCGCGTAGTCTATACCGGAAAGGGTGGGGGACTGCTCGATATCCGGGGTATTGACGATAACAAGAAGATGGTGGTGGATCTCGATGTCTAAAGTGGAACTGGAAAAGAAGTCGATGGCGGCCCTGCTCCGGATCGCGAGCGCATGGTACGACCAGATGAAGGCCGGCGAGATCCCCTCCATCTCGCTGCCTACGCGGACGAAATACAATATCGAATACGATGATGCGAGCGAGGTCTGGAAATACGGTGACAAGGAAAGCATGCGTACCGCTGCCTCGGCTAAGAGCGCCACACATCTTTTAAAGATGGCGTACGTGATTGGGTTCATCAAACAGCAGCTGAAAGAGAACCGGTCGTCAACACTCAGGGAGATGTATTACATCTCGGAAGGCTGGAAGCGGGCAAAGTTCGGGGGGCAGGAGGAGAGCAATTTCCTCATCGAAGACCTCGAGATCATCTCGGAAGTCCCGCGCGAAGGTTTTCATCTCCACCCTGAAGAAAATGGTGCATCCATCTATGGGCCGATGCGGATCCGGGAAGAGACCCGACGGGGCATGCGGGCGATACACTGCCAGGATGATGTGGGACAGGCCGGGTATACGATCCCCAACAATGTCGAGAATATTGAGTTTGTTGACCACGATGCAAAGTTTGTGATTGCGCTTGAGACGGGTGGTATGTATGACCGTCTCATCGAGAACGGGTTTGATGAGGAGCATAATGCGATCCTTGTACACCTGAAGGGACAGCCGGCACGTTCGACCCGGCGTATGCTCAACAAGATCAGTTCCACGTGGAATCTTCCCGTTATGGTTTTTACGGATGGTGACCCGTGGTCATACCGTATTTTTGCTTCGGTTGCGTACGGTTCGATCAAGAGTGCACACATGTCGGAGCTTCTGGCAACGCCCAAAGCGCAGTTTTTAGGATTGCAGCCGAGTGATATCCGGGATTACAACTTGCCTTCCGACAAATTATCGGATAAAGATGTGGAGGCGTTACACGCGGAACTGACCGATCCCCGGTTTGCTACGGAATACTGGAAGAAGCAGATTAATTTACAGATCAGTTTGGGGCTGAAATCGGAACAACAGGCATTTGCGGCGCGGGGGCTGGACTTTGTGACGAAGAAGTATTTACCGGATCGGCTGACTGAGATGGGGATAATTTAGGTAACGGGTTGAGAATTATGAATGTTAACGATATGTATGTGGATGGGGAATACCTGAAACATAATCCAACTTGGGATGTGGAAGACTCTGCCTGGAAAGCAGAGCAGATCTTTCGTCTTATTCAAAAGCACAATTTAAAACCCGAAACCATCTGTGAAGTGGGATGCGGATGTGGTGAAATTCTCAGCCAGCTCCAGACACGGATGCCAGACGATTGTTTGTTTACGGGATATGAAGTCTCTCCTCAGGCCTATGAACTCTGTCATCAGCGAGAAAACAAGAGACTCCATTTCGAACTAAAAGATTTCACATCAGATGTTGGTAGTACATCCGATCTAATTTTATTGATCGATTTGATTGAACATCTTGAGGATTATTTCCATTTTTTACGGGCGATAAGGGAAAAAAGCCACTATACAATTTTACATATACCGCTTGAGATGTTTGCATTATCGGCTCTATACCCCCAATTTTTACTGGGCCAGAGAAAAAAAGTGGGACATCTTCATTATTTCTCTAAAGAGATTGCACTCCAGATGCTTCGGGATTTGGGATATGAAATTATTGATCATTCCTACACTGCCGGATATGCATTACCGCGGGATTATGGATTAAAAGATAAACTTTTAAAAATCCCAAGAAGGTTATTTTTCCCGTTCTGTAATGATCTTACGGTAAGGGTATTTGGGGGGTATTCACTCCTTGTACTGGTGAAATAATATGAAAACGAAGATGTATGGATTTGTGGGAAAAAATCATTACAATTTCTGCATATTCGAAAGATGTGCTTGGGCTTTTCGTGACTTCAATGTCTCCGTTTCAAAAACCTCATCAGGACTTTTATGACTCTTGGTGTTTTTTATTCTGACAAATATGCCGTTGAAGAAACATTTCAACTTCTCAAAATACCATGGGAATGGTATGAGTCGGGGAAAAAATACGATGTTGTGATTGCATACAAGCGTGATTTACCGGACTTTTATGGTCACCTTATCGATTTAACAGAAACCGATTATTTCCATGAGATTGCATCTTTGTTAAATAAGGGGAAAAACCATCTGCATCAACCCCAATGCGAAATTTTGCTTGATCAACTTCGCCAGAAAATAAAAAAATTTGATATTCTTGTGGAAATATTACCGAATCCGTGGAATCACCCATTCATGGTAGCACTTACTCATGATGTGGATCTGATATCCGTCCGAGAAAGAAGGTGGTTGTCTGTCGGTAATGCTGCGTTACGTTGCATGCTTCAAGGAACTTTTCAGACTGGAATCCGAATTATTCTGGCGAAATTTCAAATTTGTTCAGATCCGTGGGAAAAGTTTACTGAATGGATGGAGATGGAACAAAATCTGGGTATCAGATCAACATTTTTTTTCCTTCCAGCATCTAATAAACCCGGTCTTTTTGCACCTTCTGTTCGTTCGGGTTTTTATTCATTAGAAGACACTCCTATTCCAACATTAATTAAGGATGGATGGGAAGTTGGTGTGCATGGAATCGATAATTGGACCAGCAAGGAAAAAGGTTTAGAAGAGATTACCTTTTTCAAAAAAATGGGATTAAGAAAAATTGGTAACCGTGTTCATTGGCTTATGTTTGGTGACAGCAGCTGGAAATTTCTTGACCAGGCAGGATATTATTATGATAGTTCGTTCGGTTACAACAATGATATTGGGTTCAGGGCGGGTACATTGCAGGTATATCGACCTGCTGGATCAAAACATCTGCTTGAACTTCCTTTGCACATCCAGGATATTGCATTGTTTGGAAAATCATGTTGGGAATTATCAGATAACCAGTGGATACATGAAACCTGCTTGAACCTGAGTCCGAATAAAGCAGACACAAATATCGATGAATTGATTGGATATGCAAAAAAATTTGGAGGAGTTATTACTGTTTTGTGGCATTATGACAGCATTACCCCTCCAAAAGATTATGGATTTTTTTATTGCAATTTGATTCAAAAGCTTAAGGATACCAATAGTTGGATATCAACAGCGCATAACATTGTTACATGGTTTTTAAACCGCCGTTATCTGATGATCGATTGCACAAGTGAAGAAAAACGCATGATAATTTCCATAAAAGGTGATTTTTATGCAGAGAATTACCCCCTTTATTGTTTGAGGGTACATTTGGATCCGGAACAAATAGATAATGTGAATACAGATTTTTTACGAGGATCCGATTATATTGATATTAAACTTTCAAAAGAAACTATCCTGGTGCATCTGAAATGATTTTTCAAAAGATCATGAATATTGCAAAGGCGCCTTCAATAAAAAATTCCTGGTTGGCACAAAACCAGTTTATACATCTCATTTTTAAATTGTATCTAAAATGTTTTAATATAATAGCAATTAATTCCCGGTTCGTTGGAAAGAATGTTAAAGGAACTCGCGGAACAAATAATTCTATTCACCCTTCTGCTTCCATTGACACCAGCAAGGTAATTATTGGAAATGCATGTATTATCAAATCCAGAACGGTTATCCAAAAAAACTCAAAAATTGGGGATGGGGTAATCATCGGTTCTGGAACAATTATCGGTTCTGAGGGATACGAAATTCGTCGGATCGGTAAAGAATTAATTCCTGTTGTTCATGTGGGGGGTGTCACAATTCACGATAATGTTGTCATTGGATCGAAAGTTTGCGTCGATAAAGCATTGCATTCTTATGATACCGAGATATTCGAGAATACTGCGATAGATAATTTTACTCATGTGGCACATGGTGTCAAAATCGGAAAACGGTGTTCTATTGGTGCATCTGTGATGATTGGGGGTAAAGTCATTATTGGTGATGATGTAGTAATTGAGCCACGAGCCGTAATTACTGATCAGATTTCTATTGGTGAAAAAGCTCACATCTCGATGGGGGCAGTTGTAACAAAAGACGTCTTACCAAATCAGCGTGTGACGGGAAATTTTGCAATCGAGCATAAAAAATTTTTAAAATTTTGTTATGAACTGGATAAATCGTGATAGAAACGGTTTTTATCCAATAATTTTCATATATTTTTATCGATTACACAACCGAAATTTTACTTCATGACTCAGGTCTCATCAGTATAATTCTTAAATTTTTCTTACCAAATTATAACTGTAGAATTCGCGTATAATTATGACAAAAGGGCATTTATTGGAGATGCTATGTATATCGTTGGAGCCGGCAGGACAAAATTTGGTAAACTACCAAAGTCTCTTATTGAATTGACGTACGAAGCGATGTTCAATGCAATTGAAGACAGTCCCCTTGATATCAAGGATATTGATGCAATTTATGTTTCCAATTTTTTGGGTGGCCCCCTCAATGGTCAGCTCCATTTTAACTCAATAATCGCATCACTTCTCCCTTCACTCAACATACCCATTATCCATATTGAAACGGCCTGTGCATCCAGTAGTGTGGCATTAAACCAGGCTCTGAATTCTCTGAAAAACACACCAAATATTATGATTATTGGTGTTGAAAAAATGACCGGAACTGAACTCATGTCCCCCGTTGATGCTATTGCCATGGCTGGAGATCATGAGAACGATTACGAACAGGGTTTAATTTTTCCTGCAGCTTATGCATTAATCGCTCAACAATATATGCGGAAGTTTGGGATATCTCATGATGTTCTTGAGCAGGTATCCTATATTAATCATAAAAATGCAAACCGTAACCCTCTCGCTCATTTCTATCATAAGGAAGTGACATTGGAGATGATAAAAAAATCACAAATGATTGCATCACCTCTAAATCTTTTTGATTGCAGCCCACTTTCGGATGGTGCAGCAGCAATTGTAATATCCAATAAAAAACATGATGACAGAGATATCAGAATTTTGAGTTCTCAAATTGCAACAGATACCATTTCATTAACACAAAGGGCAGACATGACCTCATTTTTGGCGACAAAAATCGCTGCAGCAAAGGCATACAAAGAGGCAGGGATTACTCCGGAAAATGTCGATGTGGTTGAAGTACATGATTGTTTTACCATAAGTGAACTGCTAGCCTTGGAAGATCTTGGTTTCTGCAAACCAGGAGATTCTTCAAAAATGATAATGGACGGGGATATTTTGATTGATGGTAATTTTCCCGTAAATATGGATGGAGGATTAAAAGCAAATGGCCATCCCATTGGTGCAACAGGACTAGCCCAGATTTATGAAATCGTTACACAATTGCGTCTGGAAGCTGGAAGCCGGCAGGTTGATAATCCGGAGATTGGTTTAATGCAGAGTATTGGTGGCATTGGAGGAACATGCGGCATTACCCTGCTTGGGCGGTAATATGAAATATTGTTGTGTTCATTGTAAAAAATGCTGGAATCACCCTGTCGAAAAGTGTATCTTTTGCGGGAAGGAGATCACCCAGATAAAAGAGACCCGTTACAAAGTGATTGGTTATACGGAAGTCTTCATTCCTTCAACGGGTAATGAAAAAGTACCTTATTTTGTAAACCTGTTAGAGGGTAAACAGGGTCATAAAATATTTCAAAAAACATTTCAAAAATATGACCTCGGAAAGGTCATCGACCTTTTGGAAGATATGGTTCTCGATCAGAAGATAGGTATTGTTGGATCCGGGCTTATGGGTATTCAGCTGGCTGCTTATATGATCCAATATGGATTTCCCACAGTTTTAAAAACACGATCAGACGATGGCAAAAAAATTGCTTATTCTAAAATTCAAAAAAATGTCTCTAAAAGGATGAGCGAAGAAGAAGTAAAAAAATCCTTACAACATTTGACCGTATCCACAAAGTACAAGGATCTGGCAGAATGTGATATCATTATTGAGGCGATTGCCGAGGATATCACACTTAAAAAAGAGGTCTTTGAAACTCTTTCAACTATATGCAAATCATCCGCAATTTTTGCCACAAATTCTTCTTCACTTTCAATAGATGAACTTGCAGGTATGACTGACCGACCGGGTATGTGTATCGGCATGCACTTCTTTAACCCGGTTCACCGTATGGATTTGGTTGAAGTAGTTATTGGGAATGCAACAACCGATCAGACAAAAAAGATTATAATTGACCTTGTTTTAAAACTTAATAAAAAACCGATCATTGTAAAAAACAGCCCTGGATATGTTGTGAATCGTCTTTTACTCCCCCAGATCAATGAAGCGATTATTATGCTCGAGGAGGGAATTGCATCGAAGGAGGATATCGATAACGCAGTGAAGTTGGGATTAAACCATCCTATGGGCCCATTTCAGCTGGCTGATTATATTGGACTTGATATCTGCCTCTCGATTCTTGAAGTACTCAATAAGGAAGGTACTTCGATGAAAACCAGACCTGCAACATTGTTGTATAAAATGTGTGAAGAAGGAAAATTGGGAATGAAGACAAAGGAGGGTTTCTACAAATATTAATACAAAATGACCGTTCATTCAAGCAGTTTGTTTTATCAACTGTTTCATTGAGATGATAACGGTACTTGTAATATTGGAAAAAGATAAGTTGAAATTTGTAAATGCTTATAAATTTGAAAGAAGGTGAGAAATGAATATTTCCGGTTTGAAAGAAATAGACAATATTCAATTAATCCAGGATGGGACCTTTTCTAATCTGGGTTGCTTTAATCAAAAAAAAACCGCTTTATTATCATTTATCCAAGAAATGAATGATATAGATAAGCTGATCGTCCCTTCAAACATATCGAGTTTGATTATTAAACCGGAATTTTTACCCCGGTTGATAATTAATCATCAAGTCGGTGTCTGTTTTTCACAAGATCCTTACAGAACATTTGCAAAAATTCATAATTACCTAGCCCGGGAAACTTCTTTTTACGGTCCTCCTTTCGATAAAAAAATTGGCAGAACAACTCACGTTCATTCAACCGCTTTTATTGCAGAGACCAATGTAAAAATTGGTGAAAATTGTTATATCGGGCCCAATGTCACAATATTGGAAGGAACCCAAATTGAAAATAATGTGATTATTCGTGCCGGAACAACGATAGGATCTGAAACAGTTAACTCATCTTTTTATGATCCCCAGGAAAACTGGATGATCCCCACCGGAGGTGTGATAATTCATAATCATGTGGAAATTCATTCCAACTGTTGCGTATCAAAGGCAATTCTTGGTGGGTTTACTGAGATAGGTGAATATACGAAAATTGACAACCTTGTCAATATATCAAACGATGTAAACATTGGAAAACGATGTATGATTGTGGCTTTAGCATCGGTTGGCGAGTCAGTAATTATCGGAGATGATACCTGGATTGGACCGGGATCCGCTATAGAAAAAAACATTGAGATCGGGAATAATGCATATGTTACCTTAGGGTCGATTGTGACTGATAATGTTTCATCTGATCAACGTGTTTCGGGTAATTTTGCAATCCCTCATGAAAAATTTTTGAGTTTTTTAAAAAAAATACGGTAGGCAGATATAAAACCGGACTGTAATTAACTATATGGTTGCTGAAACCTCATTTGAAAATTTGTAAAAATGATAAATTATGATGGATGAATCATATGCAGCAATATACCCTTGGTCTTTTTTCCAATATGTTTCCTCCAAATCTTCCAAAGAAGCAAAGCGGTGTGATCCTTACCGATACAATCCGGGGAATTTTTGTCAAAAGGATGGTGGATGATCTCATTCAACACGACGTTATCGTAAAATTGGCTGTTAAGAAAAGCGGGTCTGTTACCGGCTATGTTCCATTTGTCTTTCAATCTTTGAATCTTGTGTTCGATAGTGATATCGATATTATGCAAGCTGAATATATTCCCCACAGTGGTTTTATACCGGCACTTTTCAAAAGAAAAAACTGCCCGCTCGTATTGAAATTTCATGGCGATGATGCACGGATTTTTCCTTTCAAAAATTCTTTTTTCATGTCAATAACCCGTGCGATGATCAAACGTTCGGATTACATCCTTACCTCAAGTGAAGAGATACGTAGTACTTTGATTTCTATTGGTGCAGTCCCAGAAAAAATAACTGCATTACACTCCGGTGTAGATACGAATTTCTTTATTCCGCGCTCTCAGGAATTAATCCGACAGGAATTAGGATTGCCTGTGGATGCTACAATATTCCTTTTCGTTGGTAGACTGCATCCCTGGAAGGGGCTCAATGAAATATTGTCTGTAGCAAAGCGTTGTCCTACGGAAAAATTTGTTTTTGTTGGACCCGGAGATATTCCGGATCACCCGAAAAATTGTTTGTTTGTGGGTTCAAAACAACCAGAATTAGTTAGGGCATGGTATAATGCCGCTGATTGTTTACTTCTTCCGACATATACAGAAGCTGTTCCAACCTCTGTCATGGAATCTTTCTCCTGTGAAATTCCTGCAATTGTGACGAATATTGGGGGATGCCCTGAAATTGTTGAACAGGGAAAAAATGGATTGATTATACCGGTTCGTGATATTTCGGCACTATATGATGCGGTAATATGGATGCGGGATCATCCTGATGAACGCAGGAAAATGGGAAAACAAGCTCGTATGATCGTAAAGGAACGCTATGACCATACAACACAAATTGAGAAACTAATTGGCATACATAAAAGTTTACTTTGCAATAAATAATGCCGGTTTTTGTTATTTCGGTATCCATGTGATCTTTAACGTTCTGAATGCATCATCGCGAAACTGTTGATTGAGTTTCAGAAGAACAAGGAAATAAATTACTGCACCAATCAGGACCATCATTATGGTCAGAAGTGCACTCCGGTTCAGCGGCAGGATACTTAGAACAAGGAGGGACATGGTCATGATGATAGTTGCGAGAAAAATATGCTTGATTGGTGTTCTTTCAATGGTAATGGGAATTATCTTTGCCAGGTACGTGCGGGCAACAATAATACTAATCATTACATTGATTAACGCTCCAATCGCAGCGCCAACAATGCCAATATGAGGTATAAGTATAATGCAGAGGAAGATATTTGCAGATACCCCCGTCAGAATTCCCACAACTGCTTGTTTTGTATGATCGGTTGCCATTAAAAAATTAGTATACAGGTTAAGTATCGACTGAATCACCCTCATGGCGATAATGATGATAAGTGCAGTCGCACCGGTTGCAAAGGATGCACCGTACATATAATAAAGCAAATTGTATCCGAGCAGGATACCTCCAATAAGGATCGGGAGGGCAAAGATGAGGGAATAGGTTGTAGCACGGGAGAGCGAGGTCGCAATTGCACTCATATCCTTCTGCGCATTCCAGCGGCTTACTTTAACGTAGAGTGTGTTGACTAGTGCCGTGCTGATAAAGAGGGCGAAAAATGAGAACGTCGAACATACCCCATAGATTCCAACATCAGAAACTGAGAGGAAGTATGCGATGATGATGAGTGGTATATTATCGAAAAGAGTTGTGCCAGCACTTATGAGTACTGCCCAGCTTGAAAAGGAAAGGAGGCTTTTAACATGCGACCAATTGAATTTTTTGAGATGGTAATCATTGAATTTTAATTCAAATACCAACTCAATAAGTAGACCGACAACAAGGCCTCCGATCAGACCAGACACTTGGAAACCGAGAAATACTGCAATGACCTGGACAACAATTCGGGTAACATTATTCAGGAGACTGACTGACGCGGCAAGTCCAAGACGGTTACTCGCAGCGATTGCAATACTTATACTTGAGGTGAAAGTAGAAACTCCTAATATTGCAAGCAGGACAAAAAGCAATCCTGAACTGTTCAAATCAGCAAAATAATTCCGAAATACGATAATTACGATACATATGATTGAATAAGAAAATAACCTGATAGTAAGATTCCCAGTAAAAAATTCATTCTGATCTACGCCAGAACAAATACGCTGAATTGTAGCGTATCCAATGCCCAGATCAGTAAAAATACTTAATATTGCGAAATATGATAAAAATAAAAAATATAAACCTAGTACCTCTGGGCCAACCCAATGGGCATAGAATATCGTGGCAAGAAATCCGATCAGGGTGATGCCTGCAGAGGAAAATAATAACATGATCCCATGTCGCTGGACTTCAAGCTCTTTTTCGGGCATATAGTTATCCTATACTTGACGGTGAAGTGATCTTATGTACTTCAGTTAAATTCAGTATTCAAAGTTATTCTTTCTCGAATCGGGAATTCATACCGGTATCTCTACATATAACGGTAAAAGTATGGTTTTTGTCATTCTTATATACCTGGCATATCTGGCTGAATTGAGGAACACACCAACAAAAATCCCTCAAAGTGTTTGTCAAAATTGAAAAATAATAACACCCTGAATAATAATGCGATTTCCTTTTCTCTGGCATACAGATGAGCTATCTGTAGATTCGCTAAACAGAAATTGGTTCTAATCACATAAGAATCCACAGGGATGTTCTTATAATACCTCTTGGTACCGGTTTTATCTAATATCCCCGAATTGCAATTCCAGTAGAAAGTCACCTTATTTAAGATATAAATTTCTAATAAGTTTGAGCAAATTCATAAGAAATTGTGACTTGGGAGAGTTATGGATTTATCCGAAATAATCGCATCCGATCTGGAAAAAGATAAAGAGATCTGGATTGGTCCCAAAGGAAATTACTGGTCAAATCTTGATATTGAAGAGAATAAAAAATTTTTACTGGAAACCGATGTACTTGGTGTTGAGGAATCAGTAAGGAAATACTATCCTGAATATTTTGATGTTATATTTTCACCAAAAAGGGCTGCAGGATTATTGTTTCTGGATCCTATGCCGAATGAAATTGTCATTGATGCCGGGTGCATGTGGGGTGCATTATCTGTTCCTCTCGCACGGGCAGGATGCACAGTAATCAGTATTGATCAGACATTAGAATCACTTCTTTTACTGAATAAACGGTTCAAAGAAGAAAAACTCAATAATGTCCATTTGATCTGTTCGGATCTGAAAAAAATTAAATTTCAGAAAGAAAGCTTTGATAAGGCTGTGGTAAATGGGGTTCTTGAGTGGATTCCTGAAATGGAAACCATTGAACTAAAAAAATTTTTCGGGAAAAAAACCCTGTCCCCTACCAGATATAATTCACAAAATCCCCGTGATATGCAGCAGGAATTCTTAAAAAATCTGTATTTTGGGTTGAAAACTGGGGGAAAACTATACCTGGCTATAGAAAATCGGTACGATCTACTCTATTTTTTTGGGTTACCTGATCCTCACTGCGATGTAAAATTCATCACATTCATGCCACGTTTCATCCAAAATACCATATCGAAAATTCTACTCAAGCGACGTTATGTTAACTGGCTCTATTCCCCCAATGAACTGAAAAAATTAGTAAAAGACGCTGGATTCAATGATGTTATCGTGTATTATGCGTTTCCTCATTACCAACATCCGGACTATGTACTCACTAAAGATGGGATGCACCTTTTACGGCCCTTTCGTTACGCGAATACCAGTAATCCAATAAAAAGGGTTGTTATGTATTGTATTGAAGAAGTGATTTACCGGAGAATGAAACTCTCATTCTTCTCGCCATCCTTGATTGTGGTTGCGCAAAAAGGTGATCCCAATGGAATTGATAAGTAACTGTGCCCATTTTGGATCGACCTATACTGCATTTGTTACTTCACCGGAAAATATGCCGGTCAGGGTTATGAAAGCATCTTTCGAGAAAGAAGGTATAAAATCCTTGAAAAATGAGATTCGGGGATTGCGCTGGTATGCTGTCAAACTCGGCATTGATCCTGACTCGGTCGGTTCGTACCATTCGTTTGAAAACCGGTATGCAAAATTATCCATACCTTTCCACGAAGGCTCCTGCGGAAACCCCTACCTTCCAATAAAACAAAATTATAACAAGATTGTCAATGCTATACAGTATTACAAGAATCTGTTCGGTAAAGACGATTACATTTTCAGCCATGGTGATTATTCTCTCGTAAATATGGTATTTGCAAAGGACGAGATCCAGTGGCTGATTGACTGGGAACATTTCAATGATAAGTTACCTCGTGAATTCGATGTAATGAACTGTATTCTTGAGGTCTGTTATTATAATTTCATGCGAACAAAACAGCTGACCCGTGAAGATATCCGGTTATTAAAAAAATTGCTCACCCTTGCTTCGGACGAACTCGGATTTTGTGACATGAATCTCAATACTCCCGCAAAGGAATTATATGCAATTAGCGATGCAAACCGGGGGGTATTCGGCACACAAATAAAAAAATATGTCTTGACTGGGTGTCCCATAGAGGACATTGAGAGGATCGACTATTTTTTTCAAAAATTTTCCTAACATTAAAAAAAGAAGTGGTGGAAACGAATGAGTACAGAAAAATCCGGAAAAAACAGGTTCTTCGAGATTCTATCTGCAATTCGCGGGAAATGGTATCAATTTTTTTGCCCTTCGAATTATCAGGAATATGCAATTGTTCATACTGCTTCCCGGTATGATATGACTAGGGCTCCTTCCGAGCAGTACTATGCTGATATTTATCTCAATTTTATCAGGATTGATCTGCAATCACATTTTGGGGAACGAAAAATTTCAATTCTGGATGCAGGTTGCGGTCAAGGCAGACTCAGTCTACCGCTCGCTGCTGCTGGTCATTCTGTAATAGGATTAGATCTTTCACCGGATGCCATCGATAACGCTAGGAGTTATACCCTTAAAAGGGGTCTGGAAGTCGAGTATATTGTTTCGGATCTCAACAATCTTGATAGTGAAATAAAGAATCGGAAATTTGATTGCATCATATGTCTCGAGGTTCTTTATATGGCAAGAGATCCCTGGAAAATTATCAGGTCTTTCCTGAACCATTTAAAAAAGGGTGGATTGCTGATCGTATCTCTACGAACAAGGTATTACTATCAGTTACTGGCTGTGTCCAATAAACGGATGAATGATCCAGTATTTGATGCAACAAAAGATGGCGGTATTGTTAATGGGTTATATTTTAATTGGGGTACTCGGAAAAAATGGATTGCAGTCTGTGATTCCCTTGGCTTAGATCCCAAATTTTGTTATGGGATTGGCATTTTTTCAGGAATTCCCGGGGATCCTTTCGCGAACATTTGCATCCCTTCGAATCTTTCAAATAGCAACCGGCAGAATCTGAAAAAAATTGAAATTTCCAATGCAGAAGAAAATGCAGATTATGGAAGATATATTTATTTAAGTGCGACCGTAAGATAATTTTCTCGACATTTAATATTTAGTTGTGGTGATTCCTCTCACTTTTTAAGCACTGGGCACATTTATACCCATTTGATTGAATACAAGTATTAATGAAGGGTTTAATTCTATCCGGGGGTCACGGCACCCGACTTCGCCCAATCACCTATTCACAGCAAAAACAGCTCATTCCGGTTGCAAATAAACCAATCCTATTCTATTGCATAGAGGATCTTATCAATGCCGGAATTCATGATATCGCAATAATTATTGGTCCCAATAAAGAACAGGTTATCGACTCTGTTAATAGTGTGAAATGGAATGCCAATATTGAATTTATATTCCAGGATGCACCGCGTGGACTTGCACACGCGGTGAAGATATCACAGGACTTTGTGCAATCTGACAATTTTATTATGTACCTTGGTGACAACCTCCTCAAAGGGGGAAGTGTGGATTTCATCAAGGATTTTGCCGATTCAAAGGTTGACGCAAGTCTCCTTCTTACTGAAGTGGAAGACCCCCGGCAGTATGGTGTAGCCCTTGTCGATGAACAGAAAAAAATTATTGTAAAACTCGTAGAAAAACCAAAAAATCCTCCAAGTAATCTGTCAATCGTTGGGATATATGGTCTGACCCCAAGGATTTTTGAAGCGATTGAGAATATTAAACCCTCCTGGAGGGGAGAACTTGAGATCACAGACGCCCTTCACTGGCTGATTGAGAATGGCTATAAAGTCAGGTACGGAATGGTGCAGGGCTGGTGGAAAGATACCGGGAAGACAGAGGATATCCTTCATGCAAACCGGCTCATTCTCGATACCATAAAAGAAGAAAATTGTGGTGTAGTAGAGTCGGGAACAATAACCGGGCAAGTAAAAATTGGCAGAAACACAATTATACGTGAAGGGACGGTTATTGAAGGACCGGTTATTATCGGGGATGATTGTATTGTGTCTGCAAGCACCATCGGACCGTATACAAGTATCGGCAATGCATCAACAATCCACTCCTCTGAGATCAGAAATTCAATTGTAATGGAGGGAGCATCGGTTGACAATGTCAGATCTATTTTTGAGAGTCTCATAGGAAAGAATGTGACCATCAAAAAGGATAATAGCCCAAATAGTAGCAGAACATTTGTTCTTGGGGACAGCTCACAGGTATTACTATGATCCAAGGTGTAACAATAAAAAATCTGAAAAATATTACCGATGAGCGTGGACGGCTCATGGAAATCATGCGGTGCGATGAACCGGTTTTTCAGAAATTCGGACAGGTCTATCTCACGACGAATTATCCCGGAGTTGTGAAAGCCTGGCATTATCACAAAAAGCAGACAGATATGATCTGTTGCCTCAAAGGAATGGTCAAGGTTGTGCTGTATGATGCGCGGCAGGAATCGCCTTCACAACGGGAATTATCAGAACATTTCATCGGAGATCAA
>JBAZQT010000067.1:0-14335 GCA_041645055.1 Methanoregula sp.
TGAGCGGACTCATTGTCCGCATGCCAAAGATCACCGCCATGATGGTCATCGGTATTGCAGGAATGTTCCTTGCACCGTTTGGTATGCTGATCTCGAAATGGGCCGCCATCAGGGCGTTCATCGATGCACCCTATGGTTTTGTGTTTGTCATCATCTTAGCCTTTGGCAGCGCTATGACGGTCTTCTTCTGGGCCAAATGGATGGGTAAGATAATTTCTGTGACCTCAGACAGCAAGAACATCGAAGGAGAGGTTGATCACAGCGAATGGGCGGCCCTGGTCTCGCTTGCCGGGCTCTCATTTATCACAACGCTGATCTTCCCGCTGCTCTCAACAAAACTTCTCGAGCCGTTCCTCATGCAGAACTACGGCCACGTGGCCCAGCTGTCGCAGGACAATATCATCATCATGATCCTGATGCTCCTCCTCCTCGTTATCCTGCCGTTGAGCATCCTGATACCCAAGAGTAAGCACAAGCATGTTGCTCCTTACATGGGCGGCAGGACGACGACGCACGATATGCGATTCTCGGGATCCCTGGGCGTCCAGAAAAAGACCGTGCTCTCGAACTACTATCTCCACGAGTTTTTCGGTGAAACGAAACTCAGAACCGCAGGTATCTGGGTCTGTTCAGCCATCATCGGGATCATGTTTATTGCAACCGCATTCCGGGGGGTGATCCTGTGATTAATATTGTCTGGGCGATTGTGTTTGTCCTTGTAGCCCCCGTTGTCGGCGGGCTGGTTGCTGGTATTGACCGGAAGATTACTGCCCATATGCAGGGAAGGGTCGGCCCCTCAATCCTGCAGCCGTTTTACGATGTGGGCAAGCTCTTCGAAAAAGAGCAGACGGTAGTGAACGAAACACAGATCTTCTATGCGATATGCTACGTCATCTTCATGATCTTCACCGGGGCGCTCTTCTTTGCAGGAGGCGATCTGCTGCTTGTCATATTCGCGCTCACGCTCGCACAGATCTTCCTTGTGCTGGGTGCGTTTGCCGCAAACTCCCCCTACAGTTACGTAGGTGCGGAGCGGGAACTGCTCCAGATCATGGCCTATGAACCAATGGTGATCCTGGCTGCGGTAGGTATGTTCGTCGCAACAAAGAGCTTCAATGTGAGCGATATTGCATCGACGACGATACCGGTAGTTCTTCTCATACCCGGTATCTTCCTTGGTTTCCTCTACGTGCTGACCATCAAGCTGCGCAAATCACCGTTCGATATCTCGACATCCCATCACGCCCACCAGGAGATTGTAAAGGGTGTGACCACTGAATTCTCCGGCCCGTCACTCGGTCTCATCGAGATCACCCATTGGTACGAGACCGTCTTATTACTGGGATTCGTCTACCTCTTCTTCGGGTTCAATCCGTTGATTGGTGTAGCCGCAGTGATCATTGTCTACCTGTTGGAGATCCTGATCGATAACACGAATGCCCGTGTCAGGTGGCAGTTTGTGGTGAAGAGCTCCTGGCTGATTGCCGCAATCGTGGGTGTGGTCAACCTCGCTGCCCTTTACTTCTTATCTGGAGGTGTACGATGACCTACCTTTCAAAGTCGCCATGGATCATCCACTACGATGCATCGAGTTGCAATGGCTGCGATATCGAGATCCTCGCCTGCCTCACTCCCATGTATGATGTCGAGCGGTTCGGTATCATCAACACCGGCAATCCAAAACATGCGGATATCTTTGTTGTGACCGGTTCGATTAACGAACAGAACCGGGAGGTC
The DNA here is from genome assembly GCA_041645055.1 of Methanoregula sp. Taxonomy (GTDB): domain Archaea; phylum Halobacteriota; class Methanomicrobia; order Methanomicrobiales; family Methanospirillaceae; genus Methanoregula. Next base: position 1,738 of record JBAZQT010000067.1, read on the forward strand.
ATCCAGAACATCTACAACCAGATGTCAGATCCAAAGGTGGTTGTGGCAGTCGGCATCTGTGCCTGTTCTGGTGGAGTGTTCCGGGAATGCTACAATGTAGCCGGTGGTATCGACAAACTCATACCAGTCGACGTCTATGTGCCCGGTTGTGCAGCACGCCCCGAGTCCATCATCGATGGGATTGTAACAGCACTCGGTGTTCTTGAAGAGAAACGGAAGAACCGGGTCAGCTCTCCCACGGTCACTGACCACGATCATAAAGCACATCACAAACACGCGCAAGGAGGTGCACAATGATGGAACCACAACAAATCACTCCCATTAGTGTCGGCGACATTGTTACAAAGGCTGAACAGGCAAAGAAAGATGGCAACCGGCTCGTCCAGATCGGGTGCACAAAAATCGGAGACGACTTCGAGATCCTCTATGTTTATGACAAAGACTACAAGCTGACAAATTACCGCGTTACAGTAAAACAGGAGGATGAAATCCCCAGCATCAGCGGAGTGTACTTTGGTGCATTTGTGTACGAGAACGAGATCCACGACCTGTATGGCATTCACGTAAAGGGGATCAATATCGATTTCAAGGGCACGTTCTACAAGACGGCAATCAAACATCCTTTCAGCGTGACCATCGTAAAGGAGGACGACGCATGTCAAAACAAATAACCATCCCGTTCGGACCCCAGCACCCGGTGCTGCCCGAACCTCTCCACCTCGACCTCGTGCTTGAGGATGAGAAGGTCGTGGATGTCATCCCAACCATAGGATATGTCCACCGGGGTCTTGAGAAACTCGTTGAAAAACGAGAATATACTGAATACGTCTTCATCGCAGAGCGGATCTGTGGTATCTGTAGTTTCATCCACAGCCAGACGTATGTCCAGGGTATCGAGCAGATCATGGGGCTCGAGATCCCCGAACGGGCCCAATACCTCAGGACCATCTGGTCGGAATATTCAAGGCTGCATTCACACCTGCTCTGGCTTGGCTGCTTTGCCGACAGCATGGGCTTTGAGAGCGTCTTCATGAACGCATGGCGACTCCGTGAGCATATCCTCGATGATCTCGAAGCAACCACCGGTGGCAGGGTTATCCAGGGTGTCTGCAAGGTAGGGGGTGTCCGGCGTGATATTGCCCCGGAGAAGCTGGATGAGATGGTAAAAGGCCTCAAAGGAATTGAGCACGAGCTCCAGGATCTCACGAATGTGTTCCTGCATGACAGCTCGATCCAGCACCGGCTGAAAGGAATAGGTGTGCTCAGTAATGACGATGCCTATTACCTCGGGGCAGTAGGTCCGACCGCAAGAGGCAGCGGCGTTGCAATCGATATCCGCGAGACTGGCTACGCAGCGTTTGGTAAGATTAATTTCAAACCTGTTGTCGAATACGACGGTGACTGTTATGCCCGCTGTGCTGTGCGGGCAAAAGAGATGTTCACCTCGATCGATATCATCGAGCAGTGCGCAAAGAAGATCCCTGACGGGCCGGTAGATATGAAAGTTACCGGTGCACCGGATGGCGAATACCTCTCAAGGGCTGAGCAGCCACGGGGAGAAGTCATCCACTACATCAAGGGTAACGGGAAGAAGAATCTCGTCAGGCACCGGGTCCGGACACCGACGTTCACCAACATCCCGCCACTTGTAACGTTATTAAAAGGGTGCGAACTTGCTGATGTGCCGGTGATTGTCCTGACTATTGATCCCTGTATTGGTTGTGCGGAGAGGTGATGCGGCGATGACATTTTTTGAGATGACAAAAACCGTGTTAAAGAGCGTATTCTCCCGCCCGGCGACCCTGATGTACCCGGTAAAACCGGCAAAGAAAACGAAAGCCACCCGCGGGCACGTGAAGATCGACCCGACAAAGTGCATTACCTGCCGGATCTGTCAGCGCAAATGCCCTACACAGGCGATCTGTGTCGAGGTCAAGGAAAAGACATGGGAGATCGACCAGATGCGCTGCGTAGTCTGCGCAATATGTGTTGATACGTGCCCGACCAAGAGTCTCACCATGGATAACCAGTATCGCCCGGCAATGACTGCCCGGGGTGGTCTTGAGAAGTTCACCGTGGCAGGGCCAAAAAAGAAGGAACCGGTAGTTGCTGATGCAGCCAAGCCGGCAACCGAATAATTTTTTTTATTACTGAATAGGATTTACCAGGTTCTCGTGGGGCCGTATATATCTCAAAGGGTATTTGTATCCTGCGGCACCTGTGCATTCCTTATCGTTATCCCTACATTCAGACGGGAGTTGGATCTCGTCTCATCGGACGGACGTTTGCCCCTTCCATCTCCCCTCCCGCCCACGCAAATCGTTCCCTTATGGTAGGCGGTAGTTCTTTCTCGTCTATCGGGACGAATCCGAAATTACCGTAGAATTTCGTGAGGCCCCAGACCGAATGCATATAGAGTGTATCCTCTCCGCACGCCTCGATCAGCCCCCAAACGGCGGCATTTGCATACCCATGACCACGCTGGCTGGCCGGCGTGAACACGCCATCTACTTCAAACCCATCGACATGTCGTTTGCACCGGGCGATTGAGACAGCCTCCCCATTAAAAAACGCTGCAAATATCCGGTCTGTTTTCGCGTCGCCCTTCGTGTTGTGGTAATCGATCCAGAGGGTTTCTGCAAGGGAAAACTCCGATGCAACCAGTTCTCTTACAACCACACCGGTGCTGTGTTTTGCGAGATGCCGTGCCGGCACAGACGATACCGGGAGCGGAGGCGCCTCATCGCTTGCGCCCTCAATCCGGTAACCATCGGATGGAACGTGGATCACGAATCGTGCTCCCTTTCCTTCGATCCCGGTCTCCTGTATCGTCATATCGGTCACTTCAACTATCTGGCGGCAGATGAAGAGCCCAATCCCTGCGTGTCCCCCGGCATCATACTCGAATATCTGCTGTTTCTTCTCTTTAGGGATCCCGGCGCCATCGTCACTGAAGCAGAGGTCAAGCCCATTGGCTGTCTCGCGATACGTGACAACGATGTTTTTTATCCTGCCGTTGCTATGCCGCAGTGAATTCTCCGGAAAGTGGGTGAGGACATCGGCAAAGAGCGGATCTGCGTAGACCTCAAGGCGCCCTGTCCAGCATCTGATCGAGACCGTCCCGTCATCTGAAGGAAAGCGGGCTGTTTCAAGCGTCCGCTGCACACTCAACCAGACCGGTGGAAGCGTCCCAAGATCCTTGTAGGATTCGGTGAGGAAGAGCTGGCGGGCGACATTCCATGCCAGCGTCCGGATCCGTTCGATATATGTGCGTATCCCGGTATCTTTGCAGTGAGTATCTGCCTCATCAACGGTCTCTATGATCTGGTCGACCGATCGGTGGAGGTGATCTGCTGAAAACTGTGAGAGGATGCTGAGTTTGTCATTTGCCATCTTCAATGCATGCTCAGCATGAACCCGGCTGGTGATATCGAAGAACGTAAGGATTGCACGTTCACCGGGAAGCGAGGCAGCAGAGACCAGCACGATAAATGTGCTCTCATCAGGAAGGGAGAATCTCGTCTCAATAGCATATACCGCCCCCTCGCGAGAGAGCCGGTTGAAAAATTCCTGTTCCTCATCCCCTTTCCAGAGGGTCGTGATTGAAGTTCCTTTGAGTTCACTGGCTTTACGTCGGAGAAGGACCGCAGCTTTCCAGTTGATCTCTTCTATTGTCCGTTTGCTGCCGGTATCTGCAATGAGGATGCTGCCACCTTCCGAATGGTCAAAAAGACCTTTGTAGAGATCTTCTTGTTCCCGGAGCCGGATGGTAAGGGTAGCGATTAACCACCCGATCACGACAATGACAAACGTGCGCAGCAGCGCTTCGAGAAGAATTGTCGATGAGCTTCCAGCGAAAAGGATTACGAGGAGGAGGTAGATTGCCCCGATGCACCCTGCGATGATGGTCCCCCGTCGCGGGTACTGGTACGCAGCGATTACCACCGGAATGTACAGGAGATGGGGAAGACCTGTTGATATTCCGAAAAGGAGTCCGGTAAGGTTTGCGAGAAGTGCCGTCGCTGTCGTTCCAAGTATTGCTGCATTCCAGAGGAGATCGCGATTCTCAAACCGGGTCTTGATGTTCATCGGTCTGCCCCTGTTTTTCCTGCTCCGGTTTCCATTCACGGATATTGCGAATCAAAATACTTGAGGGTTGTGATTTCTTACGCAAACGTGAACGTCTCCGGAAGCAGCGTCTGCAGGTCGACCACAATGGCAAGCGCCGGTGTCGGGTTCACGTTCATCTGCTTCTGGAATTTGGTCTGGGACTGCCAGGTACCGGCATTGATGCCGAGCACCCCCCGGTAGCTCGTAATCCCCTTGATATGGACATGCCCGGTATGGAGAATTTCTGGCAGTGGATCGATGATCATCCTGTCGATCTTTCCTGCAGCAATCGGGGTTCTTCGCCCGTAAGCCGGTGCAAGATGGCGGCGCTGGAGCATCTCCTGCATCATAAGCCCGCTCTGTTCATAGGATGCCCCGGGGATAAGCCCGATCATATCATCGATTGATCGCCCGTGGTACATCAGCACCCGGACGCCCTGCAGGTTGACAAGGGCCGGGTTCTCGACAAGGATACAATTGTCCGGGAATTTTTTAATGAATGCATCCGGTAACACCGGCTGTGGCTCTGCACCACGAACCACATCGTGGTTGCCCGGTGATATGATGATCTTCATCCGCGAGGGAAGATCGCGCATCATAGCGCCGAACGCCTCGTACTGCTCGTAGATGTTTTTTATCGTCAGTTCGTTTTCATGCCCGGGATAAATACCAATACCGTCAACAAGGTCACCGGCAATCAGGAGGTAGGAGAAATCCGAATCCGCAAGCCAGTCGGAAAACCGGTGCCAGCTGTCTGTCAGGAAGGTGTCACTCCCAACGTGGACATCTGAGATGAAGACCGCTTTTCCCGGTGTCTCGCTCTTGAACGGGGTGTTGTCGATACGGATATCCGGGCGATAGAGCAGCTCGGCAAAGAACAGTTTCCCATCGCTGGAGAGCTTGCCCTTCACGCCAATTACCTCGTCGTGGATAATCCGCTCGGCATCGGAAAAGACGGGGGTGCCCTTCTTAAAAAGGACCGGAATATTAGCAGAGGTATCCTCAAGTTCAGCGATCCGGTGCCCATTTGTGGTGGTCTTGACGTCTGTCACCATACCGATGATGGTGCACTCCTCCTGCCGGTACCGGTTGGAGCGTGTCAGTGCCTCTATCGGCATGGTGCTGCACCGGCTCCGGATCATTCCCCCCAGCCGGGCATACCGGTCGCGGAAATAATGGAGGTAATCACCGGTACCGTTTATGGGCCCGGAGGTCCCGGCAGAGCCGCTGACCACCTCAACGCTGGGATCGGTGAGAAACCGGGTCCCGTCCCGGGTAACGTTCATACCGGGGATGTGTTGTGCCGAGACTACGATAGTATGGTCCGGAACCCCGGAAATGATACGTTCGATCAGGTCGGGTTCACCCTGTTCCAGGATATACCGCACTACATCGGGATGTACCTGCAGCCGTGCCTCTAAAAAAGCGAGTGTGATCTGCTGTACATCAAGCATGAATACAATATCGTCAACTGAGAAAATATAGAATCCCATTGCATATCATCGTGCCCGGAATTTCCCCTTATTTTCGGGAGATTTATAGTGCTTTCCTGCACACATGATTACATCGTTTAAGATCGAGGAAAACCCCCCATGCATGATATAATCCAGACATTTCTTCTCGGACTTATGATCGGTCTTACCGGCGCCCTTGCACCCGGGCCAACGCTGGTTGCTACGATCAATGCCTCGATTACCGGTGACTGGAAGATCGGCCCGAAAGTTATGGCGGGTCATATGATTGTCGAGAGTGTACTCTTTCTCTTAATTGTCCTGGGGCTTGCAACACTCGCCCTCCCCTATACAACTGCCATCGCGGTGATTGGGGGGATTGCCCTGATAGTATTTGGGGGGCTCACTATCATGGGAAGCCGTGGCGCATCCATAAACAACCCGGTACAAGGGACGGTCAGCAACCCGTATGTTGCCGGACTGGTCACCAGTGCAACAAACCCCTATTTCTGGATATGGTGGCTCACTATCGGCAGTGCCATGGTGATTGCCGGGCTTGCAGGCGGAATTGTCCTTGCGGCCGTTTTCATGATAGGGCACTGGTGTGCGGATCTCGGGTGGTACACGCTCGTATCTGCGGGGGTTTCGCAGGGAAGATCAATTCTCTCCGATACCTCGTACCGCAGGATCATGGCATTGTGCGGGGTATTTCTCATCCTGTTCGGGGCATACTACCTCTCGATCCTTTATGTCCAGTAATTCGTGGTAAAGACCGGTGCGCTATATTAACAAAAAATCCCATACAGTGTAGCAAGAGATGGCAGACAAGGAAAAATCCCGGGACATTCGCACGCTGATCAACCAGTTCCGGACAAGCGATCACTGGGCGATATCCCTTGCCCGCGATCTGATCTGGGTAGTAGCGGTTGTCGGGTGCATCGCGCTCGCTCTCTTTTTGATCTGTGGTACCTGGCCCGCGGTGGTCACTATCGAATCTGAGAGTATGGTGCCCAACATGAACGTGGGGGACCTCGTTGTTGTCGTCCAGAAAGATCGGTTTGGGGATCTCCAGACATGGGATGACGGGAAGAAGTCCGGGTACAAGAAATTCGGTGATTACGGGGATGTGATCATCTATCGCCCGAATGGCGCCACCGATATGTGGGCCTCGGTAGGCCTCCTCCCGCTGTCAAGGGCGCAGCACCCGATCATCCACCGGGCAATGACCTGGACCGAAGCCGGGCAACCCATTCCCTCGTATATCAACGTTTATCGGGGAAAGATCACGCCAACCGGGTATCTCCCGCTCACGGTCAGCGGTGAAACGGCAAACGGATACCAGATCCTCTCAACCGGTGCAGGAACACCCCCTGCTGCCAATTTCACCCCTGGGGCAAAGGATCTCATCATGAAAATCCCGCAGGGAAATTATGTTCTTCCCGCAAATGAGGTAATCGCGAACTCCGGTTATGTCAGGAACACCGATACTACAACCACTCATGGCGGGTACATCACCAAGGGTGACAACAACAACTTCAGCGACCAGGGATACCTCTCGATTCCCGGGACAGGGACGGTTGAACCCGTAGCAAAGGAGTGGGTTATCGGCAAGGCGCTCTTCACGGTGCCCTATATCGGTCTTCTCCCGCTCCATATCGTGGAAGTGATCATCGTTGTTGTCATCATCATGGTGCTCCATGAACTCTACCTTCGCAGGAAAGAGGAAGCAACTATAACAAAAATGCAGAAAAAAAGCGGAAAGAAACAGCGGTGAGGGGAGATGACGAAGAAAAACGTATCAACCCTGCTATCCGATGTGCTTGGCGGCCACCGGCTTACCGGAAAGGAAGCTGAAATCCTCCTGAACGCGAAAGGGCGCGAGGTGCTCGCAATCACTGCTGCTGCCGATGAGATGCGGGAGCGCCGTGTCGGGGATACCGTCACCTACGTGCGGAACCAGAACCTGCACGTGACCAACATCTGCAAGAACCTCTGCGGGTTCTGCGGGTTTGGGAGAAAAGTGAATGACGAGGGAGCGTACTGCCACGATAAGGCGGGGATCCAGGCACAGGCTAAACTTGCATACGAGCGGAAAGTAACCGAGATCTGCCTGCTGTCGGGAGTGCACCCCGGCTTTACGCTGGACACCTTTGTCGACCTGATTCACTGGGTGCATGAAGCAGCGCCCGGTGTCCATGTCCATGCCTTCAGCCCGGATGAAGTTGCCCATGCCGCACACCGGGGTGGGTTATCAACCCCGGAAGTGCTCGCCCGGCTCAAAAAAGAGGGGCTCGGCACCATCCAGGGGACTGCAGCAGAGATCCTTGTTGATTCCGTCCGGCAGGTGATCTGCCCCCGCAAGGTTCCCACCGCAGACTGGGTCCGGATCATCAAAGAGGCGCACGGGATCGGCCTGCGATCAACGGCGACGATCATGTACGGGTCATATGAAACCGCAGCGGACCAGATTGAACATCTCGGTATCCTGCGGGATATCCAGGAAGAGACGCATGGATTTACCGAACTGGTTACCCTCCCCTTTGTCCACACCAATACGCCGCTGTACCAGCAGGGGATCGCCCGGGCCGGGCCTACGGGCAGAGAAGATCTCCTGATGATCGCAGTATCCCGGCTCTTCCTTGATAATTTTACCAACATCCAGGTTGCCTGGGGGAAGGTCGGTCTCAAGATGACCCAACTTGCCCTACTCTCCGGCGCCAATGATCTTGCGGGCACCATGTTCACCGATGACGTAACCGGTGATGCCGGGGCCTCCGGCTCGGATTACCTGGATCCAAAGGATATGGAACGGATCGTCACCGATATCGGGCGAAAACTCCGGCAGCGGACAACCCTCTATGAACTCGTGTGAGATGTGCGATAAAAACCGGTAAAACCGGCAGAAAAAACGTTTTTTCCCCGATCTTACGATCAGAGCAGTTCGAGCGCAGCACGCCCGGTCATCCCGTTCTTGATCCCCCGGCCCATTGCAGAGCGGTTTGCCTCCTTGACAATCCCTTTTAAGAGATCATCGGTGTCGACAATGGACGGGCCGACGGATGGCCTGACTTTTACTGCCGGATAACTGAATGAATCGAGTGCCGCAACATCGAACGCGCCACACCCGATCATCCCCACATCCGTTTTGATCGCGACAAGGTTCGCCGGGCCGAGGGGGATGATAAACCCCTTTGCTACTTTTCTGGTCAGATGAATGTCTATCTGGTGCATATCTCTCCTGTTATCATGGTTGTCGCAAGGGAATAATAATCATGTGGCATGGGAATACGATACAATCACAACTATACGATCGTTCCGGACCGGAAATTGCGTGGAGTAAATCATGGATCAAAACCTGCGGACCCTGCTTAATGACGTGAAAAGTGGCCATAGGCTGAGTGAAGATGAATGCCTCTCGCTGTTTTCTGTTCGCGACCGTCAGGTCTGGGAGATTGCTGCTGCGGCCGATGAGATGCGGGAGCAGCGTGCGGGCCCGGCAGTTACCTGGGTTCTGAACCAGAACATCAATGTGACCAATCTCTGTGTCAATTCCTGCGGGTTCTGCGGTTTTTCAAAAAAGCCCGGTGATGAGGGGATCTACTTCCATGAAAAGGCGGAGATCCAGAAGAAAGCCGCGATGGCAAAGACACGCGGAGTATCGGAGATCTGCACGGTCAGCGGTCTTCACCCGTCCTTCACCGCACAATCCTATATCGATGTCTACCGGTGGATTCATGAAGCAGCGCCGGGGGTTCATCTCCACGCAAGCAACCCGATGGAAGTTGCGTATGCAGCAAAAAAGAGCAAGATGAGCCCCCGGGAGGTACTGGTTGCCATGAAAGGAGCAGGGCTGGGATCGCTGTGCGGGACGGCAGCCGAGATCCTGGTGGATTCCGTGCGGGATACGATCTGCCGCGAGAAGATCCTGACTGCCGAATGGATGCGTATTATCAAAGAGGCACATGAGCTCGGCATCCGCTCGACTGCGACTATCATGTACGGCCACTGCGAGAAAGACGCCGACCGGGTGCGCCACCTCGCTATCCTGCGGGAGATACAGGACGCCACCCACGGGTTTACCGAGTTTGTTCCCCTCTCGTTCATCCACATGAACACGCCCATTTACCGCGCCGGCATTGCCCGGGCAGGAGCGACCGGGAGAGAGGATCTCCTGATGGTGGCCGTGGCACGCCTCTTCCTTGATAATTTTAAGAATATCCAGGTCTCGTGGGTGAAAGAAGGGATCAAGATGGCCCAGCTGGGACTCATTGCCGGAGCCAATGATCTCGGCGGGACGATGTTTGAAGAGAGCATCTCCAAAGGTGCAGGAGCGGTCAATACCGATTATCTCGATCCCAAAGAGATGCAACGGGTGGCAGAAGATGTGGGCAGGCCCCTCCAGCGCCGTACAACGCTGTATGAGATTCTGTAACGTGCGGGGCATGAACTGGTAAAACACGGGTTTACTATGCGAAGACATGACCGTGAGATAACCGATCGCTCCGAGATGGAATCTCTTCTTCGCGAAGCGAAGGTGTGCAGGCTCGGCTGTGATGATGACGGCATGCCCTATATCGTGCCGGTATCATTCGGTTACCGGGAGGGTGTGATCTATATACATTCCGCCCATGAAGGCCGGAAGATTACCCTGTTAATGAAGAACCCGGCGTGCTGCATTGAAGTCGATGAGTGCATGGGAGTCCTGCCGGATAAAAAACCCTGTAAATGGGAGATGCACTACCGGAGTGTCATCTGCACGGGGAGAGCGCATTTCATTAAGGATCCTGAAGAAAAACAGGATGGATTGAACTGCATAATGCATCATTATGATGCAGAACCCCATCTCTTTTCAGAAAAGGAACTTCAGGGTGTCTGTGTGATCAGGATTGATATAACGGAAATGACGGGGAAAAAATATGGTTGATATCATCAGCGATGATCGCGCTTGACAAGACGAACGATTTTATCCCCAACCTTCTGTGCTTTTTCCATTGCTTCCTTATCGTTGAGTACCTCGCCGTCGTGATACCCTTTCCCTATGACTGAGCCCAGTGAAGAAAACTCATGGGTGCTTAAGAATCCTTCGAGCGTCTGAATCGTGCGGGTTGCACCTTTATTCGCATGCACTGCAACCGCGACGCCCTTCCTTCCCGCCAGTTTATGGTCGTGGTACAGAGAATACGTACGGTCGATGAAATTCTTGAGATGGCCGCACACATCGAAGTAATATGTAGGCGATCCTATCACGAGGACATCGCAATCGAGTATCTTTTTGGCAATGGCATCCCAGTCATCGTTCTCGATCACGCACCACTTCTTCTCCTTGCATTTCTCACAGCCCAGGCACGGGTGTATCTTCTTTCCTGCAAGCGAGACGAACTCTGTCTTGATCCCCGTGACATGACAGCGTTCGAGAATGACATTGACCAGATCAGCAGTGTTGCCATCCTTGCGCATGCTCCCAGAAATCCCCAGCACTTTCATAAGGTATCCTTCACGCCCGGGCTCATGATTGTTTTGGTTGTAGGTATGAGCCGGAGGTGCCGGAACGCAGAGATGATCTCTTCCTGCGGATCGCTCTGCCGGTAAAAAAGGTGGGATGTGCAATCGCAGTCGCTGCTCCCGAATTTCGGAATTTCGCCAGTGTCCAGCTCGTGAGCAAGCCGGCATTCAAGACGCTCGCTGGTGATTGCATAGACTGCGTATACGAGAGAAAAGCAAGATGAAATGTGGAGATAGTCTACATGCCATTTCGGACGTTTGTCGCGCTGTGCTGCAAGGCTGATGTGGCGTTCAAGACGTTTTAAGCCCCCGCTGCCCAGCGCGGAACCGACATAACAGTGCCAGCCGGGCTGGAACGTGATCTCACCGAGCGCACCGATCCGGACCTTACAGCCGGGATTTTTAAAAACTAGACAATAAATTCCCTTATCCATAACCGCTCTTGATCAGGCTGAGTGCAGCGGCAATATGCCGCCTCCCGTTCTCTTCTACCGGCGACCCGTGGCCCGGGAAGAGCCCTTCGACGTCGAGCAGTGCGAGGCGTTCAAGTGACCGCTGGAGTTCTGCCCGGCTCCCGCCCGGGAAATCGTAGCGCCCGAAAGCCCCGTCGGTAAATACGGTATCGCCGCTGAAGAGCAGTTGCTCTTTTTCGCAGAACAGGCAGATGCATCCCGGCGTGTGACCCGGTGTGTGGATGACGACAAAGTCACCGATGGTGTCTCCCTCTTTGAGCGTTATGTCTGGCAGTATTCCCGGCGAGCGGGCACCAAAGTGCATCGAGAGGCTCTGTGTATCGTCCAACAGTCCCCGGACATCGTTCTTGTGTATCGCGACTTTGGCTTTGCACATGTGCGCGATCTCTTTTACCCGGGCTGTGTGGTCGAAATGGCAATGGGTGAGAACAATGGTCTCGATCCGCTCCTTGTGCGGTGCTACTGCCATGGGCAGGACCCCGGCATCCACGAGGATATTTCCCACGACAAAGGAATTTCCCCACATGTCTCCATTCGTTATCCACTCGACCTGCATGCACAATAATAAGGACTCCGCACAGATGTGTCTTATGGATTTGCTGGTCCGCAGGTGTTCCTGCGGTGTTCCGGAAGAAGTAGCAGCGGCAGCCCGTACTGAGGGGATGGATCCCGGCCGCATGGCACGGCTGGTTGCGGCGGGCAGGATTGTCATTCCCACGAACCCCGCCCGCAGGCACCCGCTGTGTGCGATCGGCCAGGGATGCACGGTCAAGATCAATGTGAATGTCGGTACATCGGGCTCCCGGTGCGATATCGCGATGGAAGAGCAGAAGGCAAAAGCCGCGCTCGATAACGGTGCCGATGCCATTATGGATCTCTCGACCGGCGGCGACCTTGTAGCGATCCGGAAGAAGATGCTGGCGCTCCCTACAACGGTCGGGACCGTGCCGGTCTATGAAGCGGTACGCCGGGCCGGGAATGCAGCTGATGTGGATGCCGACCTGCTCTTTAAGGTCATCCGCGAGCACTGCCAGCAGGGTGTGGACTTCTTAACCCTCCACT
>JBAZQT010000068.1:0-14285 GCA_041645055.1 Methanoregula sp.
TTGAGCAGTTCATCCGGGCTCACCTCCCGCATGGTAACGATCACTGCTTTTGGCGAGAGAGCAGATAAGCGCTGTGCGAGTGCCATACGCTCCTGCCCGCTTTTGGAACTCACGATGATGCCGACATTTTTTGCATCCCGCGCTTTTTCCATCACTGCAAAACGTCGGCGCAGGAGTGCATCACCACTCACTTCCTGTGCGATTCCTGTCAATGGATCGAGTGCGATCACCCGGGATCCCGTGGACAGGGCAATGCCGATCGGGTGAAAGACACCGGTGCCGACAAAGAGAATTTCCGGAGCATGTGTTGATCGTGCTGCGGCAAAGCTGCACCCGAGCACCTGCCCACGGTTCGGTGCCCGTGTTCCCCCGTCTGCCACCCGCACATCGATCCCCTTCTCGCGCAGGAACGATTCCATCGCGGGAATCAGGTGGATATGCTGCACGGTAGTGACGAGCCCTACGATCTTTTCTTTGAGGAGCGGGAGTGCGTTTGCCAGTACGGCGACATCAAAATCTACCGGGTAGGGTTCGAAGATCACCTTCTCCCGTTCATCAACCGGGGTGTGGCCGATATGCACGAGCAGATCTGCATAGGTAAGGGTATCAAGCGCAAGATCGCAGGCGCCGTAACACGGATCACCACTGATGATAACTTCAAAACCGGCAGTCCTGAGCTGAGCGGCATACTCTGCTGCCCTTCGTTTCAACCCGGCGGGAAACTGGAGGGCTACCTTCCGTGCCCCCCGTTGTTTTAACCGATTGACCAGATCAGAGATATCGTTCAACCACACGCACCTTTTCGGTGACCTCGATCTTTACCAGTGATTTGTATGGCCTTCCGATATCCGGCTCGCCCCGCTGGATCGCAATGCAGACATCGATGACTTCGGCTCCCGCAATCTCGAGAGCCTTTAAGAGTGCAACCATCGTGCCACCCGTGCTCACCACATCATCGATGATCACGACACGGTCGCCCTTGTATACGCCATTTAAGTAGAGTTCGCCTTTTGAGTAGCCGGTAGTCTGGTGGACCGGGACCTCGTGGGGGAGGCTGTATACCCGCTTACGCATAACGACCATCGGGATATCGGTCATTGTGGAGAGAACTGCGCCAATGTGGATGCCCATTGCTTCAACAACCACTATCTTGTCGACGTTGTTCAAGTCCATTACTTTGATCATCGCGGTGCAGACATCGCGGAGCAGTGCGGGTTCAACGATCGGTACGCCATCGGTGATCGGGTGGATGAAATAGTTATATTCCCCCCGTTTCACCATGGGACAGGTTTCTAAGGATTCTACCAGTCGGTCAAGCATGTAATTCACCAATATCGGTTAAAAATGCCTCAATGCGATCGGCATGCACATGGGGCATGCAGACGATCCGCAGGTGGCCCGGCCTTGTCCATGAGACTTTCCATGGCGCCGGGATATCTTCTTTCTTTGCGATAAATGTTGCAACGTTCACGTCCGGTGTTGCCGCCCGCATGAACCCAAACGTTTCCATGCCGGCAATAAGACGGTGCGTGTTCTTCATACATCCTGATACGATTGCCCGCATGCCCTCAACCCCGAGATAGTCCATTACGGCAAGCGCCCCGGCAACCGGTGCCCCCGGGCGGGTGCCAGCAAGCGTGAACTCCTGTTTCACCGTGAGGTACGGGGTGTCAATGTTGAGTGCGTTGAGCATATCCGGTTCCCGGGTGAGCAGGCAGCCGGCCGGGATGGTGCTCATCCCCATCTTGTGCGGATCTACAGCAATCGTTGTTACACCGGGCAGTGAGAAATCAAACGGTATAGGTTTGTCCAGGAACGGGATTACCATGCCGCCAAATGCCGCGTCCACGTGGAAGAACACGTTGTGCTGGTATGCAATCTTTGCGAGATCTGCGATAGGGTCTACCATCCCGTATTCGGTAGTGCCGGCAATCCCGACAAGAGCTATTGTGTTGCTGTCTATCTGCTCTGCGGCTGCATCAGCATCCATACGTAGGTCATCAGAGAGTGGCACGCCCCGCATCTCAATGCCCAGAATATCGCAGGATTTCTTAAACGAGAAATGTGCTGATTCCGGGACTACTGCATTGGGGTAGGGGCATTCTTTCCTCTGCACCTTTGCAAGCCGGAGAGCCTGGAGGTTGGATTCGGTACCCCCGCTGGTGGCATATCCCCCTGCCTCCGGGCAGTGATAAAGAACGCCGAACCTTTTAATGAGGAGTTGTTCAAGGGAGGCCGTGCCGGGAAAAAGGCCCGGGTCGCCGAGGTTAGTCTCCATAAACAAACAATGCGCCCGCACCGCAACCGGGTGGGGAAGTGTGCACATGGAGCTCAGGATGTAACCGTAATCAAGATCTTCCCGTTTTTTTTGGGAGAAAAAAGAGAAGAGTTCTTCTTCAGAACAACCCTTATTCAGCATCTTTTGATCTCGCGGCTTCGAGGATAATACGCTTTTCTGTGCGGGCAACCGCTTCCCGGATCTTTGCGATCGCATCGATGTTGGCCGAGATGCTGGTAATGCCGTGTTCGACCAGCCACGTTGCCATCTTCGGGTCGGAACCGGCCTGGCCGCAGATGGAGCATTCGATGTTATAGGCCCTGCACACCTGGATTGCGTTGTGGATCAGGTGAAGGACCGCCGGGTGCTGTGGCTGGTACATGTCTGCAACATTTTCGTTGTTGCGGTCGATGGCGAGGGTGTACTGGATCAGGTCGTTGGTCCCAAACGAGGCGAATTTGATCCCTGCTTTGCAGAAATCCTCGATCATAATCGCGCTTGACGGGATTTCGATCATGATGCCGAGTGTGGTGTTTTCGACATCGACACCGTACGATCGCATCATCTCTTTTGCTTTCAGGAACTGGTCGGGATGGGAGACCATCGGGAACATGATGCCGAGGTTTTCGTATCCCTCTTTCCAGAGGCGTTTGAATGATTCTACCTGGAGCCGGAACTGCTCCGGGCTCTGGAGATCGCGCCGGATGCCTCTCCAACCGAGCATCGGATTGTGTTCATGGGGTTCGCTCTCCCCGCCCTGCATATTCCGGAATTCGTCTGTGGGTGCATCGAGCGTCCGGACCCAGACGGTTTTTCCCGGGAATGCGTCCATGACAATTTTGATACCGTCGTGGAGCTCCTTGATGAATTCCTCTTCTTTGTTGTTGGCAATAAACCAGCCCGGTGTCTTGTTCAGGCCGAGAATCAGGTGCTCGATCCGGAGCAGGCCAACGCCATCGGCACCGGTTGCCGCAGCCCGTGCGGCAGCTTCGGGAATGGAGACATTCACTTTGACACTGGTTGCGGTGATGATTGAGGAAGCCGGGGCAACCAGCCTCTGGGGAGCTGCACCCTGCACCGGGGCTGCTGCCTGCGGGAGTAACCCTTCGTAGATGAGTCCCATCTCACCATCAACGGTGATCAGCTGCCCGTTCGTGAGTATTTTCGTGGCCGTCTTGGTGCCAACAATCGCCGGTGTGCCGAGTTCCCGGCTCACAATCGCTGCGTGGCAGGTCATGCCGCCTTCATCGGTGATAATTGCAGCCACTTTGCGCATGGCCGGTACCATGTCCGGGTTGGTCATTTTGGTGACAAGGATGTCGCCTTCACGGACTGACCCCGTGTCCTTGACATCCCGGATAACGACGACTTTTCCTGAAGCGATACCGGGTGCTGCACCCTGACCCTTTAAGATGATCTTTGCTTCCGATTTCTGTCCGGACATACTCTTATTCTCTTTTTTTGCACCAATGGTGGTGATCGGCCGGGACTGGAGGATATAGATAGTCCCTTTTACAATTCCCCATTCAACGTCCTGCGGAATGCCGTAATGGTTCTCAGCAATCTTGCCGTACATTCCCAGCTTGGCAACTTCTGCGTCCGAGAGCACCTGTACGTCTTGCCGGGCTGGTGGAACATCCACCAGTTTTGTCCCATGATCACCGTCTGCGATAATTTCGACTTTCTTGTTTGAGATGAGTGTGTCGATGACTTTTTCGGTCTTCTGGTCAAAGACATATTTATCAGGAGAGACAGAGCCTGATACTACTGCCTCGCCGAGTCCCCACGAACCTTCGATAATAGTATTTTTTTCACCCGTGATCGGGTGAGAGGTGAACATGACTCCTGCTTTTTCGGAATGGACAAGC
Source organism: Methanoregula sp. (assembly GCA_041645055.1). Lineage (GTDB taxonomy): Archaea > Halobacteriota > Methanomicrobia > Methanomicrobiales > Methanospirillaceae > Methanoregula. The sequence continues at coordinate 4,147 of JBAZQT010000068.1, forward strand.
TGCTGGACGACAACAGCGATATTGACCGTGTGGTCATCGAATCCCTGTTTTGACCGGTAATAGATCGCCCGTGCCCCATAGAGCGAAGCCCAGCATTTCTGGACCGAGTCAAGAAGGTTTGCTTCTCCTTTGATATTGAGATAGGTCTCCTGCTGGCCGGCAAAACTGGCGTCCGGGAGATCTTCTGCGGTTGCGCTGGACCGTACTGCGACAATGAGATCTTCGGCAGACATCTTTTTGTATGCTTTCTTGATCTCATCATGGATGATTACGGGCATCTTTGCTTTCATCACGAGATCTTTTGCATGATCTGCTGCCTTCTCCAGAGCCGCGTTGTCTTCGACATCGAGCTTATCGAACGATGAAAATATCTTTTCTTCAAGATTGGTCTCAACTAAAAACCTGCGGAAGGCCTGAGCGGTAACCACGAAGGCTCTCGGTACGGGAAGGCCGATAGAGGCCATTTCCCCAAGAGATGCTCCTTTACCCCCGACAGAAATGATATCTTCCTTCCTGATCTCCTCTAACCAGAGAATATTAGGGACATTTTTCATGTTCGCACCACTTATGATCTCATCGCCACCCTGTTTAATAATTATCATCGCCCGTCACCATACCTGCTTGCAATTCCTGCTATTACGGTATTTTTTATTTTCTCTACACGAGTGCATGCCGGCCGTAAAGAATAACCCTGATTAAGTATGGCGCAGATATTGTATGGGTTTTTATGGCAAACGCAAAGGTGCTCGTCAGTGATCCGCTGGCGGAAGAAGGGCTTGTTATCCTGCGTGCGGCAGTCGACGTCGACGTCAAGACTGACCTCAAGGAAGAAGAGCTCATCAAGATCATCGGGGACTACGATGCCCTGCTCGTGCGGAGCAGCACAGATGTCAATGCAAAGGTGATCGAGGCAGGCAAAAAGCTGAAGTTCATCGGGCGTGCCGGTGTCGGTGTGGACAATATCGATATGGATGCAGCAACGAGAAAAGGTATCATCGTTGCCAATGCGCCGGAAGGAAATACCCTTGCCGCAACAGAGCACACCATGGCAATGATGCAGTCCCTTGCCCGCAACATCCCGCAGGCAAACGCGAGCCTGAAGAAGAAGGAATGGAAGCGCTCGAAGTTTATGGGCGTGGAACTCAACGAGAAGACTCTTGGTATCGTCGGGTTCGGGCGTATCGGACGCGAAGTGGCAAAGCGGGCCAACGCAATGGACATGAAATGCGTTGCTTACGACCCGTTCATAACAAAGGAGCGGGCTGCCCAGCTCGGTGTCGAGATGATGTCGATGGCCGATCTTTTCAAGGTCGCTGACGTCATCACTGTCCACACCCCCCTGATCGCCGAGACAAAGCACGTCATTAACGAAAAGAGCATCGCGACAATGAAAGACGGCGTGCGGATCATCAACTGTGCACGCGGCGGCATTATCGATGAGAAGGCGCTCTATGATGCGGTCAAGAGCGGCAAGGTGGCGGGCGCTGCCCTCGATGTCTTTGAGACCGAACCCCCGACCGAGTCTCCACTGCTCACGCTCGACCAGATTATTGTCACTCCGCATCTCGGGGCAAGCACAGTCGAGGCACAGGTTAATGTCGCTGTCTCTGTCGCAAAGCAATGCGTGGAAGTCTTAAAAGGCGGGTCTGCGAAATACGTGGTTAACGCTCCCATGGTCCCTCCAGAGCATGCAGAAGTCCTCGCACCCTTTGCCCAGCTCGCTGAGAAGATGGGACGGTTCGTCACCCAGATCGCGAGTGGCAGACTCTCTTCTGTTGAGCTTATCTATGGCGGCGAACTCTCTGCTTATGCCGGCAGCATGAAGTATGTAACCCGTCTTGCCCTCAAGGGGCTTCTCGACCCGGTCCTCCAGGCACCGGTCAATATTGTAAACGCGGATTTCATAGCAAAGGAACGCGGGATTGCTGTCAGCGAGACCGTTACGCAGGAATCCAGCGGATTCAAGAACCTCATCACCATCCGTATCAAGACCGACAAGGGAGAAGAGACGGTCAGCGGTACGGTGTTCTTCAAAGGCCGCAGCCGCATTGTTGCAGTTGGCGGCTACACGATGGATATGATCCCTGAAGGCTACGTGATTGTGTCACGCCACCTTGACCAGCCGGGCGTTATCGGGCGGGCATCCACCATCCTTGGGAAGAACCACATCAACATTGCCGGCATGCAGGTCGGACGGATTAATCCCGGCGATAAGGCAATCATGGTGCTGAACGTGGACAGCGAAGTTCCTGACAGCGTGATGGAAGAGATACGCGGGATGCCGGGGATCTTTACCGCTACATTTGCCAAGATATCCAGCGAGAAGATTTAGTTAGGGATTCTCTTTTTTTTTATTTCAGGTTGGTGCACGTGCATCACGATGATCCGGGTGTGTCATCGTCTTCCTGTTTAACTGCGGAAAAACGTGATGTAATGTAATGCGTGCCTGATCATCCGAATGAAATTATTGCAATTGATAAAAGAGTCGAATCTGATTTAGGATTTCACGGCAAAACGTCTTCGTTTCGACTTATCAAAGATCAAAAATCAACCCACACACAAAGAAATCATCGTTTTAAAAAATCAAAAAAAGAGAATAATGTCTGATGCTCTTTACCCGTATGCTCAATTTACCGCGGTCGGAAAGGCATTCATCGGAGGGAACGGGACTGCCGTAGTTGTCATATACGAGGTTATGAAGTAGGCTCCAATGAGGATGATTAGGATGAGCGGGATAATGATGGCAATGACAACGGCAAGGATCGCTTTACCGGTACTGATTTCCTGAAGTTCGCGGATTCCTAAAATCCCAAGGACCAGTGACCAGAGCATGAAAATGAACCCGATGAAGGGAATCCACCCGAGAAGCAGACGGGGTGTGTGCCCGTAGATGATCGCTTTGAATGTTTGCATGATTCCCTTTCGCCCGCCTAAAACATACACCCACAAGTGAATCCATGCGGCACAGATGAGCGTTAAGACAAACCCGCCGGTCAGCGCCATTAAAAATACTATGACCGGAACTGCAATCCCCGAGGGCATTCCGGGATACATCGGCATTTTTGCGATCCCGAGAGTGGCGATAAGTGCGACGAGGATTGAATGGAGCAGGAGAAGGGCGGCAAAATACGTGAATACAACACCCGGTTCATCATTTCTGGACTGCTGGAATGTCTCAACAGGACTCAGGAGGAATCCTTTCACCTTGGTAATGATAGCGTCAATCATACAGATCAATGGTTGTCATGAGTGGAATATAAAGGGAAGCCAGCACTGACTCTCTTCCGTGAAATCTCTAATGCATGATGATCAATTGCAAAAACTGGTTTGTGGTGTCGAATCACTGCAGAAAGGCCCGGTGATTTTTGAGGTGTTACCCGCTGTTTTTCCTGACATGGGCATTAAACACTTATTTCCTTACAAACAGGTTCCCTGCTTTACTTTCCACGATTGTGCCTTCTGATGCCGAGGTTTTCTTCCATTCGCTGATATTTTTACAGTCATGCTCACAGGGAAGGCGGTGCTTGCCGCAAAAATACCGGTCGCAGTAATCGCAATGGAACGGAAGGTACACCCGCTCTCCGCAGAAAGAACAGTTCTCATAGATCGGGGGTTTTTTCTTTCCGAAAAATTTCGAAAAGAATGAAACAATTGTATCGAGAATTCCCACAATTCTGTTATTGCCTTTACTTGGTTAAAACCTTTGAACCCGGAGTCGATTCGGGAGATGGAATTTTATCGTGGAGAAATCAATGTGGGGGAAATGAACCGGCATGATGGTCACGTGATATGATCTCACATGACGCGATTTCAACCGGGTATCTTCGCTGAAAGAAAAAAGGTTTGACCGGTTCCGGTCAGGATTTTCTCACTCTTTAAAAATCTTCACGGCAACCGGGAAGATCTCCGGACGCGTATCGGTCATGATATACGTGTAGCTCATGACGTTCACCAGGTATTCGAGATATCCTTTGGCAACATTCGAGAGCCATTCGTTCCTGCTGCCCAGAATCAGGATGTGGAACCACTGGATGAACAGGCAGATGAACGCGATGATACCATAGACCCAGAGGACGATACCGATCAGGATCCAGTAGATGATGCGGATAAGCAGTTCAAGACGGCCTGCGTCATGCTCGTACGTAAAGAGTTGTTTTGTATCAGTGCTTTCGGACATACAATCACCAGTTCAACATGTGCGGGTTTTCGTAATATAGTTCACGGGCACCTGTTCTTGGCATAGTTTTTGACCATTGATTGCACTAATTTTTAATAATACCAGCACAGATGTTATAGAGCATCATATTTTAGAGGGCTCGTGGTCTAGTTGGCTATGACGTCGCCTTGACATGGCGGAGGTCCTGAGTTCGAATCTCAGCGGGCCCATCTTTCCTTTTATTTTTCCTTGATCATCAGCCACACAGCGATCAGCATCACGATATTTGCAGCAAGGAACAAGAACGTATCACTCCCGGCAAATATTGGGAATAATCCCCTCCGTTAGAGATCGAAAATTACAAAAAAGGCCAGATGTGGCAACAATTGCCCAACCTAAATGTTTCTGCTTTTTTGCTGCGATAAACTCTGCACCAACCGCGATGATTATCTCTATTAGAATGGAGAGCCGTTGAATGAGATCAGCCTTAATCATTATGTAACGGGATTTGTCCAATGGCACAAATGGATATGACCGATCTTCTTCATCAACCCGGGCATTCAATTACCCCATTATCAGGATTTGTGCATCGGCCAATCACTTTTAATGGAGCAGACTTCCAAAAGTAATTGTATGAAACGGCTGTACCGCTTGAAAACCCAGCGCATCCTCGGTGGTGTATGTGGCGGGATTGGGGAATATTTTGATGTCGATCCCACGGTCATCAGGATTGTCTGGGCAGTGTTAACCCTTTTGTCGGTAGGAATCGGCATAATTGCCTATCTTATTGCATGGATCATTATCCCGGAAGAAGGTTCGTCTGATGAAGGAAATTCCTCCCTAACGTGATATAAAGAACCTGTAATTATCCAGCAACTGTAATTTTTTATGGAAGTTTTATGAAGATCCTCTTTGTCGTCTGCGGTGAAGGACTCGGGCATGCATCCCGTTGTCTCCATCTCGGGCATTATATGCAACAGCAGGGACACACGATCCATTTTGCCAGCTATGGCAAATCCTACGATTTCATGCAGCAGCATGGATGTACCAACCTGCACAAAACCCAGCGTGAAGTCTATCTCGAAGGAGATGAAGGGTTCTTCAGCCTCAAAAAAACACTCATGTTCTCTAAATGGATCCCGTATAACCTGCTGAAATCAGCGGTTAGAGTTCGCCGGCTGTTGAAAGTTCATTCATTTGACTGCGTGGTGTGTGATACTATGTTCGGTGGAGTAATGTCTGCCAGATTCCGGAAAGTCCCGTGCATTTTTATCACAAACCAGAATCATTTCAGCGGGCGGGATGGAGCAACAAACCCGGTCTGGATCATCTTAAATCTCCTGATCAGTCTGTACTTGCGCTTCGCAACCCACATTATCATCCCGGATTATCCGGCACCGGATACGATAAGTGAATATAATATCCGGATTCCCTCTCGGGATAAAGGTCGTTTCAGTTTTACCGGCCCGTTCTATGAATTTGATCCCACCCGGTACAGGAATGAGAAGACTACGATCTTCACCAGTTTTGGCGGTGAACCGTACAAACTCCATTTGTATGCGATGTTAAAGACCATCGCCGACAAGCGCAAAGATTTGATTTTCGATGCATTTTATACAGGGCCGGATCTTCCGGATTCCTCTGATAATTTTTTCTCGCATGGATTTGTTCCCAACATCTACGAGCACCTGGCAAAGGCACGGATTGCCATAGTGCATGGCGGCCTTACAACCCTTCACGAAGCAATGTTGTTTGAAAAACCTGTGCTGATCATTATGGATCCGAATCACCCGGAACAGCAGAACAATGCACGGAAGATTGTGGATATGGGTGCTGGAACGTTTGTGGACGGAAAGACCGTTACAAAAGAGGAACTTGAGCAGAAAATTGTTACAACCTCTGCCCTCACTCCGCGCCCCTTCCAAAAGGTTCATGCTGCGATCAACGGGAGAAAGAATGCCACTGATATCATTATCGCAGCAGCGAACCGCAGGAAATTATAATATCATATCCAGATCGTAATGCTCTAATAAGATTTTTTATGACGGACCTTGGCAAAATAACATTCCTGACTGTTGAAGATGAGCTCCATATCTGCCCGAACTGTGGCTATGATCGCGGGTTTCATACATCGGTTCTCAACTCGAATACCGTCAAAGACAATCCTGTCAAATCCACGCGGGATGTTTACCGGGTGGTCCTCATCTGCCCGGAGTGCGGAGCCCGGTATGACGTAGGCTGGCGCGTCTCATTTACCGGGCCTGAAGCCAAGGTTGTAAAGACCGTGCTCATTTAATTATTTTAACGAGTGATCCTGTTTAACGGGAGAACAGGTGCGATTGTTGACTGACTGGAAAAGATGCATATGATGCGGTGCGCCGAGTGCAAGGGAAAAGGCCTGTGCGGTCTGCCCCGCTGCCCGATTATGAGCCGCTTCCATGCCCAGCTCGCAATAAAGCCCGCTATGGATTACCAGGGCAGTTCCCCGTCGGTTTTCATCGGCAGTTACGGGTATCCGGATCTGCAGGGCGGACCCCTTTTGATCAATGATACCGATAATCCTCCTGACTGGATCAACCGCAATCTCGGGATGGAGGATATCGTTGGTATCCGTTCCCGCACGATCCGCGGTAATACGGGACTGCACTTGGTTGCCGGTAACCTGCAGGAGATTGCCCTCTCATCTATCCCGCTCGATGTTGATGTATCGTTCGTAAAACCGGTTGCGTTCAACCTGAACTTCGATGGCACGGTCGCACCGGTCGGACTTTGCGGCCCGGTCAAACATATGGATGTGATCGGTAGTGCCCGGGTGGAACGGGCAGTTGACCGGATCACGTCTGACACAGATGTGATGGCTACCGATGCCTGCGTTTCCCTCATGGATGCAGATATCGATGTGTACCAGATAACAAAACTGATGACTGCCGGGTTGCTTGGCAAGCGGCGGAAGTTCGTTCCCACCCGCTGGGCGATCACGGCCGTTGATGATACCCTGTCGATACAGTTGAAAAAAGAGATTGTCCGGTTCCCCCCGCTTGAAGAAATTCGCCTTTTTGACGGGGAAATCTACGGCAACCGGATCCTTTGCATTCTTATCCCGGGCGACTGGAAGTACGAGATGATTGAGATCTGGGGGAAACGAACCCTGTGGGCAGGAGATGAGGAGGTGATTGTGCAGGACCGGGAGGGTATGATCAAGAAAGGGTACTCACCGATATCCGGAGCATACTATTCTGCACGGCTTGGGGTCTGTGAATATCTCAAAAGCATCCGGCGCTGCGCGAGAGTGATAGTCATTCGCAGCATATCGAGCGATTACTGGGCGCCGCTTGGCACCTGGGTGATACGCGAGGCAACAAGAAAAGCGATGCACACACAGCCCATGATCTGCCCGGCACTCGATGTGGCTGTCAATCAGGTATCAACCCGGCTCGGTTCCGGGTCGTGGTTCATGCACAGTACTCTCATACCTGAACTCAAAACCCAGAGGACGCTCTTTTAGGCTTTGTATGCCTGTGCGGAATTTGCCTGCCGCTTGTACCTATCCTGGATACTGTCAAGCGTTTCGATATCGGTGAGATCCTTATCATCCCGGATCCGGATAAACCGGGGGAAACGCAGGGCAAACCCGCCATCGTAATTGGTACTGGCCTGCAGCTCTGCATACCCCACCTCAAAGACCAGCGACGGTTCAAACGTCACTTCCTTACCGCTCTTTGCGATCACGGTGTCTTTGAGCAGTTCGTATACTTCGGCCAGCTGCTCATCGGAAAATCCGGTGGCTACCCTGCTCAATGGTATGAGTTTCCCATCGTTCTGGCAAGCGACAAGGAACGAACCGAACGCATGTGCCCGCTTCCCTTCGCCCCACTCGGCACCAATCACCGCGAGATCGAGTGTATCCACTTCAGGTTTGATCTTGATCCAGTTCTTACCCCGCTGGCCCGGTGAATACGGTGAAGCGGGGACCTTGATCATAATACCTTCGTGCCCGGCAGCGAGAGCATCGGTATAGGTCTTTTCAATCATGGCGGCATCGCTGCTCATCACCTGCGGAGCGATGAACATCTTCACAACGCTCTCTAATTTTTTCCTTCGTTCTGTAAGCGGAAGATCGATCAGTGTCTCGCCATCGAGCCAGAGGATATCAAAGACATTGGGCACCAGCTCGATTGCCACCGTTGCCTCTGCCACATCATGACGGCGCCGGAAGCGGCGGAGCACGGACTGGAACGGCATGGGCTTTCCGTCCTTGATCGCAATGACTTCCCCGTCAAGGATCACGTCATGATCGGTTGCACCGAGCAGCTGCTGGATTACATCTGGTAATGCCCCCGTCACATCCTCAAGCCGCCGCGAGTACATCCGTGCCCAGTTGCCCTTTTTATGGAACTGAAAACGTGAACCATCGTATTTGTACTCTGCTGCAATCTGCCCATAACCGGTGATCATATCGGCAATAGTACCCTGCTGTGCGAGCATCATCCGTACTGGGTGGAAGGGTGTGATATGGACATCTTTGAGTGCATCGGGCCCGATCTTTGCGAGCCGGGCCACCTCTCCTGAATCGTTTAAGGCCTGTGTGGCATGTTCGACAAGGGCTGATTCAACAGAAAATGCCTTTGCAATCGCTTCCCGAACGCTTCCTTCCCCGACACCAATGCGGAGCTCTTCGAGCATGATCCGTGCGAGATACCTGCCTTCGAGCGGGTGGGCATTCCCCAGCAGCCGGCGGACAGCGAGGAGTTTCTCCCGCTGGGATTTTTTTCCCTCCATCTCTGCTATGCTGACCAGTTCATGGTACACCCGGACAAGGTCCAGTTCCTCGTGGAAGAACGTGGTCATTGACTTTTCCATTAAGAGTTCTTCAACAGCCTGCCCGACGTCACCGGTCCTGTTGATCTTTTCGATCACCTGCTCTTTTTTGATGCCTGCCACATACCCGATCGCTTCGTTAAGGAGATTGGGTCCGATCCCCAGTTTCTGTGCACTCCAGTCAGGAAAGATTCTCCCCATGACAAACCTTACAAAGATCGGGAGCTCTTCAGGAGCGAGATTGGGCAACACGGTGCTGATGAGATCGATCATCTCCAATCGGCCGGAGATCCCCTCCAGTTTTTCGCAGGTCTTTGAAAATTCCATGAAGAGCATGTGCGTTTCTCGTCCTGATGTTTGGCCGGTACAGGGATTAAGATTGTGTTTTTTTAAATTGGATGGATTGTTGATTATGATTAGAAAAAATTCAACGTGCTTTGTTCGGAGAAATTACCCGTGTGGCATCACTGGAATTTCGTCCCCGGTACCGGCTCAAGACAGAGAGGGTAAAAACAGGTTCTTTTGTACAATTGGTTAATCCCACAAGGCAGGATTTTTGCCAGGTCTTAGCCTTGTGAGGTGTCCGCATCCTGATTATATACCAGTTGCCAGTATTCCCGGGTATGACGTTCCAGAATCATTTTTTTAGATTTAACGGTGCTGTTTCATGTGTATTCCCTCAACATTTTTGATCCTGCGGGTCGTCTTTTTTCACGTGGTTTACGGTTCCTCCTTTTGGAGGGGAGTTTCTTCCCTAGTCAAGCGGTCCTGTTGTGAAAGATACATTCGCACCCAGGCAAATGCCAGCAAACCGCCGAGCATTTCACCAGCAACCAGCCCCCACCAGACTCCCTGTTCTCCCATACCTATAGGGATTGCGAGCATGTACGCAAAAACTGCGGCAAACACAAGACTCCTCATGAACGTGAGAAACAGGGAGGTCGGTCCTTTACCGACTCCCTGAAATACGGAAGACGAAAGCAGACCCAGTGGTACAAATGGATAAAACAGGCACATGACACCGATGAATGCGGCTATACCCGGGTAGAGGTGGGCGCTTTCCTGTGAATAAGAGAAGATGGAGGCAATCGGATATGCAAACACCCAGGTTAAGAGACTGACGCAGAGAGCAAGAGCAATCCCGAGGAATATCGAGAATGTGTGG
>JBAZQT010000069.1:0-14239 GCA_041645055.1 Methanoregula sp.
GTAACAGGGTCGAGCGAAAAGAGCTCGAGAGCATTAACCGGGCAGGCAACAACACAGTTGTTGCACCCGGTACAGCGTTCCATGTTTACATGAACTGCAAAAGCCATGCACATCACACACAAATTTATGATAAAATTTGCCTAATTTAGAGGTAGACCCAGAACAGTAATTAAAGATTGTTAATTTTACCGACGATATAATGGTATTAGTTAACGCATAACTCCATATTTTGCAACTGGTTAACATGCAGACTTGATTTTTTCAACACATTGACATCCGGCGAAAACAAAAACCCGTCCGCGATTGTTTTTCCCGCAGGAACGGTTGTATAAAATCAATCTGAATATTTTCTCACATTTTTTATTGCCGGGATTTTACTTTCCGCGCAGGACCCATTGCCCGGTAACATTCCCCAAACCTGAATAACTCTCATCATAAGTGTGCTTTTAAAACCAACTCATTTTTTCCTTATAGTATAGACCGATTATTCCTTGTCACTTTCACATAGTCATGCGGGGCGAGGCGGACATACGGAGAAATAAGCCTAAATTGGACTCCGTTTCCCATTCCGAGGTTCCGGATACTATCGGAAAAGCCCGTAAAATGCCCCTTTTCAACTTCTGCAAAAAATATGCCCGAAATTAGCCCCGATTTACAAAATACGAGCGGAAATTCCCTTACCTGACGGGTACCAAGGGCCAAGAAATTGAGGTAAAAACAGCCACCTATTTTGCCCCACTCGGATTCCGTAAACCCGACAGGAATAAGGATATGGGCCTTTTTTTCCGGAGGCCGGATCAAAAAACGAGTAGGCAGGAACCTGATAACCACCTTGTTTCTCATTTCAACAAGATCCGGTTTTCTTTTTTATCCCATCTGGTATACCAACTGATTTAAACCGGTGTGATAATACACTGCATAACGATGATCGACCCCATCACCGCAGAGCAGATCTTCGATGCCGCAATCCGGATACAGGTTTGCCAGGAAAAGTCCCTGGAAATAGATTTTTTCCCGGACCGGGTCCGGGTGCGCCTGCCTCCGAAGCGTGTTCTGGCCCAGTACTGCTCGGTGCCAATGTCGAAAATGACCGCCATCCTGTCGGAAATGGAACAAAATCAGCTGATCGGTACAGAACAACGCGGGGGAATGTGGGCCACCTTGCTCGGAAACCGGATCATCGCCGATTATCTTGCAGGGAAATACCGGAAAGAAGCTGAGGCCGTGCTTGGGCCGGTTGTGCTGGAAACTCTTATCAAGCGCCTGTCAGATAGTCTGGTCTTAATGGACAAGGATGAGAAGGAGAATTCATCCCTCTGTCAGAGGCACATGGAATGAGGGGCAGGACCCGGAGGGCAAATAAGCCCTGTACGGGCCCCGTTTCCGTTTTTTGCTGATTGATCTCTTCCGGAAAACCCCGCAAAACCCTCCTTTTCCATTGCGGTTAATAATACGCCAGAAATTCCCCCCGATTGCTGAAATACACGAGGAAATGCCCTCGCCCGATAGCCGCCAAAGGCCCTTACACGGGCTCTTTTCTTGCCACATAGTTAAGCCAACCCACACCCATTGGATGCAACCAGAATATGCATAGGAAGGATCTTTTTCTACGACGGGGGTTATTAAAAAGGACACCGGGGAAAGAACAATTCCCAACGTTCACTTGCCATTCCCGCAGAACCGCTCATCCGCTTTAATGCTGCTGACAGCATCCCTGCACCCGGCAAACCACCCCGACTTCTCATCAGGAAAGCAATCGAACTCCGGCACATACGGTTTGATGTCAAGGAGCGGGGTCCCGTCAACCACATCAACACCCTCTATCACGAGTTCGCAATCGTTCACTGATATGAGCCGCACGATCGAGAGACCGATCGCGTTCGGGCGGCGGGGAGCCCGGGTAGCAAAGATGCCGTGGGGTATCGTATCGAGGAACGGGATTACATCGAGCGTGTAGCCCTCCGAGCAGTGGAGATGGTAGAGCAGGATGATCCGGGAAAATCCGCACAGGTCTCGCAGACCCTCCCGGTATTTCTCATCGATCCGTACAGTGCCCCGCACTCCTGACGCTCCCGCAGGCTGGATCGGCATACCGGCAGGTTCAGTGAATGGGGAGTTGATGGTCCCTATAGGAGTAAAGAAAATTACAGGTTCGGCTTGCGGATTCATTGCGAGTCACCATGGATAAGGTATCCGGAAGATGATGAAAGCCGGACTACTCCTTAGTATAATCAAAGCTCATCGTTCGCTTTTATTAAAATAGTACACACCCATCATGAGTCGTGAAGAGGAACCACCGGGATTTTCCTGAACAATTAACGGGTCCAACTGAATGGGTGTGCGTATCTCTGCTGCCCAGTCCCTGATGATATGTTCAGCGGAAATGCTTACATCGGAAGACCAGATCATCATTCCCAGGCATGAGCCCAGCGCAAACAGGCAGACAGGTACCGATGAGGTGCCCGGCCAGTTGCCAAGGAACTGGAACCCGATGATGATACCTGCCACCGAGCAATGATAGAAATGGAACTGTGCGATCCGCCGGTCGGCTGTATCACAGGGTCGGATCGAACCGGATATTCTTATAGTGCTGAATGGGAAGAGGGGTGTGATCCCCTTCCGTGTACATAGATCCTCGACAAGGTGCAGGACCATCCCCAGCATCACACCGCAGAGGAGTGCCGCGGGAAGATACAGGGCAGCGCTGTTCATGAGAATGAGTGCGGGAATGAGCAGGAATGCTGCGAAGATGGCCCCCAAAGATAAAATGCCGGGGACCGAGTGAGTCAGCCGTTTGTCCCCGGTATGAAAGGTGCGCCCGGACAGGGCATGATACGACCAGCAGATCATAGGTGTGCATACGATACTGCTGAACCGGGTGAACATCCACGCAACCGTCCGGATCTGAAAGCCCTGCGGCTTTTTCATCTGGATGTCCGGCAGTATGGCACCTATACAGGCACCAAGGCAGATCACCGCGATGAGGACCGGATCGGAAGGCACCAGTGCACCGCACAGTATCAGGGTACATAGGATTGCAAGTGCGACATGGTGCCGGGTGATCATGAGGTTATTCTCCGGTGAATTTACGGGGGATTTGGTTAAGATCCCCGCTCGCTCATAGCTTTTTTGTTGTGTGCATGTGTCCACGGTGTGTGCAAAGTTTTGTGGACATCAAATAGATTGGGCCTTGGTAATTATAATGTTTTGCATTTAACTTATTAGATTTGTTAATTAAAAATATTTTATATCACTCGGAGATTGGGGTGCAATGGTTTCTCGATCCCAAAAATGTGCTTGCACTTTGACCGGGAATCTGGTATAGGAAGCTGCTGACTGGAAAAGACTCCGGGGTGCTAATATGAGATCTACTTAAAAAAATTCATCCAACCGGAGAAAAATTACACATCTCGAATGGGAATTAATCTTCTTCAGATGATATGCATAGTACAAGTCGGTGCACAGGAATAACCCGCATGTTTTTATCCTTTCCTGCAACAATGGGAATATCTGAAAATGAAAACATGCCGGGTGTATATTAAAAATGGTTAACATTTTGGTAAAATAACGAAAGGTATTTTACATATTTCCCTTAAAAGTGTTATGCAATGGAACGATCCATCATGAAAAGACCCTTAAAAACCAGCCAGATCATCATTATTGGTATCGTATGCGGACTCCTTATGCTCACAACACTTTTTGCTGGATGCACGTCATCACCAGCAGTGAAGCCGGAAGCCACCGCTGTATCAACAACATCGACTCCTGCAACACCGGCACAAACACAACTGCCGACACAACAGGCCGTCAGCACAACAAAAGCACCGGTTGTCATTGCAACAACCAGCACACCCGTCTCGGTCTACACATACTCTGAAGGAAATGTTGTAGCGTATACCGCAGCCTCGCTCAAAGGTGTAACCCCCAAACTGGCGGCTGACTTTGAGAAGATGTATCCCGGCCACAAGGTGGTCTTCAACCTTGACGGAACACAGGCACTCAGGACACAGGTAATGAACGGTGCTTATGCGGATGTGTTCATTTCCGCAAGCAACGCTTACACTACTGAACTTACCAAAGGCGGATACTTTGTTGACGGGACAGTCAAACCACTCACGTCAAATTACGTGATTGTTATCCTGCCGGCAAACAATCCTGCAAATATCAAATCACTTGCGGATCTTGCAAAACCCGGCGTGAAGATCGCTTTAGGAGATAAGAGCGTTCCGGTTGGCACTGCAACTATCGCCGCTATTGGCAATCTCGCCAAATCCACATACGGTCAGACTTGGAACACATCGGTGATGAAAAACGTAGTGACCTACGAGACCTCTGAACCGGGTGTGGCAACCAAGGTAGCCCTTGGTGAAGTAGATGCCGGATTTGTTTATGAGTCCACCTACACGGCATCGCCCAAGGGCACGTATACTGCGATCACCATCCCAAAGACCGATAACTATCTCCAGACCTACACTATCGGAGTCATGAAACAGTCCACGAGCAAGGGAGCGGCATCAGATTTCGAAAATTTTATGCTATCCGCTGTTGGCCAACAGGATCTCAAGGACTACGGATTCCGGCCGATCTCATAAATTTCCTACCTTTTTAAAAATCCCGGAAACATAGTATGCTTACCAAAGACAGGTCCGGAACAGTTATTGCATGAATTCTTCACCCATTTTTTCAGACAAGATAAAGAGAACCATAACCTGCATAGGAGCAGCAGTCCTGGTTGCTTCCGTCACGCTCTACCTTGCGCTGCCGGTTGTGGCACTGTTCTTCCGGACAACTCCTGAACTTTTCTTCTCTTCACTTTCCAATCCCGATGTCATCAGCGCACTGTTCCTCAGCCTGTTCACTGCAACAGTGTCTTTAGGAGTTGTGATCCTTGTTGGAACTCCGTTTGCCTATGTTCACTGTCGGAACAATTACCCGGGAAAAGTTATTGTCGATACCCTTATTGATCTCCCGCTCGTGCTTCCCCCCGCAGTTGCCGGACTCGCTCTCCTTGTTCTCTGGGGGCGGGTAGGTATTCTGGGCCAGTACCTTTCCCTGTTTGGTATCAGCATTGCGTTTACAACACTCGCTGTCATCATGGCCCAGATATTTGTTGCTTCCCCGTTCTATGTGCGCCAGGCAAAATCCCTCTTTGAACAACTCGACCCGGCCTACGAACAGACCGCTCGGACGCTTGGAGCATCCCCCCTGCGAATCTTTGCCTTGATCACCCTGCCCCTTACCGCAAACGGTCTGATTTCCGGAGCGGTCATGACGTTCGGGCGGGCACTTGGTGAGTTCGGGGCAACAATCATGTTTGCCGGTAATCTTCCCGGAGTAACCCAGACCATGCCACTCGCGGTATATGTGGGAATGGAAGGGAATTTTACGGTCGGACTTACGATCTCCATCCTGCTCGTGATCATCTCGTTTGCGATTATGATCGCAGTCCGGCTCCTTGCCCACAGGGAGGCATCCCATGCTTGACGCAACAATCCACAAAAAACTGAGGGATTTTTCTCTTGATGCCACTATTCATGCAGGACCGGGTGAGATCGTTGTTCTCATGGGGGAGAATGGTGCCGGGAAATCTACCATACTCAATAGTATTTCTGGTCTTATATCCCCGGATACAGGATCGATCGGATTGGACGGCTCTGTGCTTTTTGATTCGGGTACGGGAGTTGATGTTCCGGTTGAACACCGCCGCATCGGGTACGTATTCCAGAACTCCGTGGTCTTTCCCCACCTTACGGTCAGGGATAATATCGCATTTGGTCTTCGCGCCATGCATAAACCATCGGCCTTTGTAAAAGAACGAACAGGTCACTGGATGCATGCGATAGATATCGAAGAACTCGCTGATGTGAGAGCAGGAAACCTGTCAGGAGGACAGAAGCAGCGGGTTGCTCTTGCCCGGGCCCTTGCTACAGAACCGGCACTTCTTATGCTCGATGAGCCGTTCACTGCGCTGGATGCGGACAACATCCGGTTAGTGAAAGAACTGGCACGAACATTTGTAACCGAGATGGCAATACCTTGTCTTATCGTGACCCACCGGATTATTGATTGCAGGGATGTGGGTGACAGGGTCTGCGTGATCTGTCAGGGGAAAAAGGAGTGGGAAGGGAAGCCGGAGAATATTCCCGGGTGCACATGTCGTAGTGATGGACAGTGACATCCGGATTTCATGTATGTAGTTGCGTAATTTTCTAAACCTAATTTTTCTGTACCAATTCTCAGTACCTAAGTAGATACCAGACTGAACACGATGGATAGCGGGATTATAATCTGCGGGAATGAGTTTACCATACTAGAATGAATTGGTCGGGAGATTAACATATTTTGATGTACCTTGCAAAATTTTTTAAAAAGTTTTTTAATATATGAAACGAGATGTTGATTGATTAATCATGGGCAATAACACCGACATCATGAACGAGTTTGCACTGCAGGAGCTCAAGCGCGTCTATTCAACGTACAATGGCTGGAAAATTACCCCCCAGATCCAGGGCAGCGGGTATGATTCCCTCATCAGGCTCGATCGCATGGATGGGGGACACCGCGATGTCGTGAAAGTCCTGGTCACATTCAACAAAGAGATCCCGGCAAAGATGGTAGAAGAACTCTCAAAAAAAGAAAAAACAACTGATGGTTCAGTACCACGTTATGATTCAGCGGTAATTATTCCCGTGAATGCGAATACATCAGCACTCCCGGCAGGTATTAAAATTTTCACCATGAACTCATTTGCATTCAAGGGAAATGAGTTGACGTGGGTAAAAAAGAAAGTTGCAAAGAACCCGGTGCCAGCAGTTAAAACTGCTGCCTGAATTATCTTTTTTTCCGCTTTTCAATTATTCATTCGATTATTTCCCGTATGCTAATACGGGCTGGTGAAGTTCCGATTATTGCTCAGGGCACTTAGAGCACATATAACCTATTTTCGGGAAAGTCTTACGAGAAAATGGTACAGAAAAAAAAGATCCCGGAAAGAACCCTCAATGTGACACACATGACAAGGAAATGGATGCAGAAACCATAGGAGCGGGGACCGCCGGGTTATTTGCATCGGAATCCGCGTTTAAAAGTTATTACCAGAAAGACTACCAATCAGTCTCCCCACGAATCCCTTTTTTTAAAACAACAGCACCCGCTGATGATCCGCGTGTACATTACCGGGGGGATAGAAGAAGATCTTTCCGAAGCCCGGGTACCCGATGTCCAAGACGGCATTGAGGGACTTGTCTTTTGTAATTCCCCGTCTCTGGAATGATGGGGTGAGCGCGAAGAATTGGAGGTTTGCATTCCCTGCAACCGCGTTTATCACTTCCGGAATGCTATAAACCGCTGAATCGGGCTGCGTCCGGTGATTACCCGTCACGGCATAAATCCCGTCCTCCATAAAGATTACCCGGGTCAGGATTCCCGCGTGAGCGCAGGCAACCGCGAATGAGACCGCTCCGGATACGATCTCCGTACTGTAGGGACGCTTTGTGATGAGGATCGTGATCGGTGGTGCTTTACTTGTCTTGTCTGTTCGGTCAAATGAAGGAGGAGGGCTCTGCTTCCTGAGTTGGATAACTCCGGAATCTGAAGACAGGATGGGGTGTGGGAGCATAAACCGGTCGATCATCTGGTCGAGATCCCGTATCCTGAACGGTTTAATAGTACATGTCGAGATCACTGATCCATGCCCGTCATCCCATGTGCTGTAGCCGCGCGTCGTGGCACAACGACCGCAGGCAAGGGTATGGATGTCGAGCCCGGCTACTGTTGCCTTCTCGTGCAAAGCAGCGAGTCCATCACCAATATTCTCCGCATCGGTCGGGCGCTGGCTGTGGTGACCAAGATGAATCCCATCAAGATACGCGTAGAGTTCTGCTGATAATCGCTCCTCAAGAGCAGCTGCAAGGAAGCGGAGAGCATGGCATGCGGAGAGATGCATGTATGGCGATTCGGTCTGGAACCATCCGGCTGTACCGGGCAGTGGCGATTTGCTCTGCCGGGCTACCTGGGCAAGATCTTTCCAGAACGAAGGCTTCCCATCATGGCCAAGGCTGTGGGTGTCGATCACCTGGTCCGGGTATTTCATTCGCAGCGGCCCGATTGTAATTCCCCGGAGATTCAATTCCTGCCGGTCGCAGACAATTTTGACCGGGCTGAAAGAGAGGATAATGTTCCAGACCTGCAGGGTCTCGGGATCTGCAAGACTGTAGAGGGCGTCCCCGGTCAGAAAAAATGTAAAGATTGAACTCTCGGTAGTTTTCTGGTGCACCAGGGTTTCAGGGTACAACTGAACAAAAAAGAACTTAAGAGACTCCTCAATCCACGACAGGCGCTCGACCGGCACAGGATTAGAGAGAAGGAAAAAATGTGTATTCATGGATCGGGATCCTGATGTTTGGCCTGAAACATTTCTTATATCGTGATCTCCCACAAATCAGGTGCAATCATCGGGACTACCGTTTTGAATGGGGAGAGTATCACGGATAATGATCAATTCATCGGAAGGTTTTAAAGACTTTTCTTTTTTCCTGCCCTCTTGCTCTCTTTTAGGTACAGATTAACGGGCTCGTGCACAGCCATTAGTAAGAACCGTGAGGGATATGTTCGTTCCACAACAGGTATACCCAAGAAAGAAGTAAACAGAATATAGGTTACCATGACAGACGAAAAGATTAAAAAAGCATTACAGGAAGCCGGCATTGAAGAGAAGATTACCTGCCCGCAGGCATTTGCCATTGCAGAGAAAGCGAAAGTCTCCCGGAGTGCGGTCGGTGAATACTGCACGAAAAACCGGATCAAGATCCGGGATTGCCAGCTGGGCTGCTTCAAATGAGCAGGTTCTTAAACGTTATCCCGGTTGCAGATGCAGTAGTTACCGTTATTCGTATCTCCCCCACTTCAGTCACAGAGAACATCCCGCTGGAGTCATCGGTCGGCAGGATACTTGCTGCGGCGGTGACCGCGGATACTGATATCCCGGGATTTGACCGCTCTGTCGTTGACGGGTACGCGGTCCGGGCAAAAGATACAGCAGGAGCTGGCGATGCTATTCCCGCTCTCCTTCACTGTACCGGGCGGATCGCCATGGGCCGACTGGATACAACGGACACCCTTGCTCCGGGCACCTGCACCTATATTCCTACGGGCGGTGTCCTGCCGGCAGGAGCCGATGCCGTAGTGATGGTGGAATACGCTGAAGAGGTGGGCGATACAGTGCTCGTGAAAAAATCAGCCTCCCATGGGGAGAATGTTCTCCTGAGGGACGAGGATTTCAAACAAGGGGAGTGCGTTTTTTCACCAGGCCGTAGGATTTCCGCTCAGGATTCCGGGGTACTTGCAGCATGTGGTTGTGCCGCGGTTACCGTTGCAAAAAAACCGGTTGTCGGAATCATCTCGACCGGGAATGAACTGATACCGGTGACCGTGGTCCCTAAGCCCGGCCAGGTACGAGACGCGAACGCTCCTATGCTCGCAGCCTACCTAACCGAATATGGCTGCATCCCCCGGCTCTACGGGATTATCCCAGATGAGCGGCAGGCTTTTGAAGAGATTCTTGCCCGGGCAGTACCGGAATGTGATGTAGTTCTTCTCTCAGGCGGGAGTTCCAAGGATGACCGGGATATGACCGCAGCGGTCATTGCAGCTATGGGTGAAGTGCTCGTCCATGGCATTGCGATTGCCCCGGGAAAACCAACGATAATCGGACGGATTGCGAATAAACCCGTCTTTGGCCTTCCGGGCCACCCGGCCTCGGCATTTGTCGTGCTCATTGCCGTAGTCCGCCCCCTGATTGACCGTATGCTTGGCATCCAAAAGCCACTCCAGCGAACAGAAAGAGCGACCCTGGCGGTGAACATCCCCTCGCAACGCGGGAGGGAAGAGTATGTCCGCATCAGGATAGAGAATGGAATTGCAACGCCGCTCTTTGGTAAATCCGGACTCCTTAATACCCTCATCAGGAGCGATGGGCTCATCTGTATCCCGGCAGGTGCCGAGGGACTCGAGCAGGGTAGTGTAGTTGAGGTGATCCGATGGTAAAGCGTTACCTTTCTGTAGTAACACTTGACGATGCCCTAGCCCTTTTCGCCCGGGAATTCCCCTGCAACCCGTCATCCATGCAGGTGCCACTGGAAGACGCTGCCGGGAGGATCACGATGGGTCCAATCTTTGCCCGATACTCAGTGCCGGAGATTCATCTTGCGGCTATGGACGGTATCGCGGTCCGGAGCGGGGATACAAAGGGAGCTTCCGAGCAGCATCCTGTCATTCTTCCCCAAGCCGTTCGGGTGAATACCGGTAACGTAGTACCGCCCGAATACGATGCGGTCATTATGATCGAGGATGTCTGGGAAACCGATGGCAGCTATACGATTCGGAAGGCTGCTGCACCCTGGCAACACGTTCGCCCTGCAGGAGAAGACCTCGCCGAGTCCGAGATGGTGATGCCGTCTGCCCACCGGATACGGGCGCACGAGATTGGGGCGCTTGCTACCTATGGTATTACCCACCCGGAAGTGATTGCGGTGCGGGTCGGACTCGTTCCTACAGGAAGCGAACTCGTTGCTGCCGGCACCCGCCCGGCTCCGGGTCAGGTAGTGGAAAGCAACACAGTTATGGCCAAGGTCATGCTCGAAGAAGCCGGGGCCACGTGTACCCGGTATCCGTTTGTTGAGGACAAGCCGGAGAAGATTCGTAATGCGATTGCCACGGCCTGCAAGGAAAATGACATTGTTATCATATCGGCAGGCTCTTCAGCAGGAACAAAGGATTACACCGCTGACGTAATCGCAGAACTGGGTGAAGTGCTTGTCCACGGGGTTGCTATTAAGCCGGGTAAACCCGTCATCATAGGAAGGATCGACAAAAAACCGGTCATTGGGTTGCCCGGTTATCCGCTCTCAGCCCTTACGGTAATCCGGGAGATTGTACTCTCATTCCTCAGTAACTACGGCCTTTCTATAACAGAACCCGATCATATCCGGGCGCAAATCACAACTTCTGTTGTGAAGGAGATCGGTTCAGATGAATTCGTGCTTTGCACGCTCGGACGGGTGGGCAACCGCTGGGTGGTCTCCCCCCAGTCTAAAGGAGCCGGCGTCCAGATGAGCGGTGTGCGGGCCAATGCATACATCCGGGTCCCCCGGACATCGGAAGGCTTCGATGCGGGAGGCGAGGTAGAAGCCCGGTTGATGGTACCGGCTTCCGAAGCGACAAATGCTCTCCTCATTACCGGCAGCCATGACCCGGTCATCGATTACCTCGCCAACCTTATCCGCCCACAAGGCATCACCCTCCTCTCCACGCATGCGGGAAGCATGGGCGGGATTCTGGCCTTAAAAAAAGATGAATGCCACGCGGCACCAACTCACCTGCTCGCAGATGACGGAACGTACAATACCGCTTACCTCCAAAAATATCTGCCAGGTACTGAAATCGATCTCATCTGCGTAGCCGGGAGACAGCAGGGGATTGTCTCCCGGAAGGGTCTTGCGTTTAAGGATCTTGCCGGCCACCAGTTCATCAACCGGCAGAGAGGCTCTGGAACACGGATGCTTCTCGATTATGAACTAAAGAAGGCAGGCGTTGACCCGTCATCCTTACCCGGCTATGAGCGGGAAGTAACTACCCATATCGCAGTTGCCCTCGCGGTAAAAAGCGGAGAGGCAGACGCGGGTATGTGTGTGTACAGCGCTGCAAAAGCTCTCGGGCTCCCCTTTGTACCGGTGGCAGAGGAACGGTATGAACTCGCTATCCGCAGGGAGCATACTGATGACCCAAGGATAAAAGCGCTCATTGATGCGATACGGTCGCCGGAATTTAAAGCGATTCTTAACCGTCTTGGCGGATACGATACCCGTGAGACAGGTAAGATTCGATCATCCGGATAAAATCCCGATGATATCCAATTTTTTTATAGTTTGTTAGTGTCCTTTTTTTAAGCCTATTTTGTATATGTAATGTAGTTACATTATTACATTATGGAGAAATGCACGGCCGCTAATCCCCCCATATAAAGCAACGACGGAGCGTTTGCTCCCACCAAAACCTGTATATATAAAAAACGCCCATTTTGAGTTTGGTTAAAGAAAATTCCCGGTAATCGCGGGTATCTTCTGGTTAATATATCACTCATGCGCCCTAAAACCCGCATAATGTAAACTCTTTTGTTCAAACTCTTAGGAGTTAGTTAATTAATTTTAATTAACCACTTGTTAATTTCGGAATCTTTAATTAACTTGCAGATTAACCATAGCAATTACGACGACAAGTGTTGTGATACGCATGGCGTTTTCTGTACATATTAACATGGAGCAATGCACTGGTTGTGGCAACTGTGTCATTGCATGCCCGGTTGATGCTCTTGAGCTACATACTGTGGAACCGGCCAGCAAGGAGAAAATTTACGCGGTCAGGAACGGCAAGTCCGTTCACCTTGATGTCAAGGCTGAACTCTGCGCCGGCTGCGGGGTCTGTGTCAACGCCTGCCCCTATGATGTGATCCGCCTCTCGGGAAGAGGAGAGACGAGCGCTCTTATTCAGGCATGATGTGAGGATTACCATGACAAAGAATATTACCCTGAACCTGATCTCCGGAAGAACCATCCAGCAGGGCGTGGCAATCGAGGGAGGCAAGGAAAAGCCCCTGTATCGCACTGCCTGCGGAATCATCGAGATGGACCACGAGGATTTAAAGAAACTCGGCGCATGGAAGAACACCAATGTCAAGGTCACCAGCGACCATGGCAGCGTTATTGTCAAGGCGATTGAAGCTACGCAGGGTCCTCACCCGGGCGTTGCATTCATCCCCATGGGACCATGGGCGAACTCAATTGTCAACCCCAACACCTATTCAACCGGTATGCCCACCTTCAAGGGAACCCCGGTAACCGTAGAGATTGCAATTAACGAACCCATTCTCCTCGGCATCGAACTGGTGCAGAAACAATGTGGGGTGAAAGTAGGATGACAAAGACTGTCACTGATGTAATCTGCCCGTTCTGCGGAACCCTCTGCGATGACCTTGAGGTCGTTGTATCCGATGATGGCAAACAGCTTCTCGAAGTCTACAATGCCTGCGTGATCGGGACCGAAAAGTTCCTGCACTCTCAGGCAAAAGACCGCGTGACCCGCCCCCGGCTTCGCCAGGAAGACGGCTCGTGGAAAGAGATCAGCTACGATGAGGCAGCTGACTATACTGCCGCAATGCTGGCAAAAGCGAAAAAACCCCTGATGTACGGCTGGAGCTCCACCAACTGCGAGGCGCAGAGCGTGGGCAACGAGATCGCCGAGATCAGCAAGGCCTGCTGTGACAACACCGCAGCTGTCTGCCACGGCACGACCCTTATCGCCGTGCAGGATATCGGCCTCCCGACCTGTACTCTTGGTGAAGTCAAGAACCGAGCGGACAGGGTTATCTTCTGGGGATGCAACCCGGCCCACGCCCACCCCCGGCACATGTCCCGGTACTCCATCTTCCCCCGCGGGTTCTTTACCGGCAAGGGACAGATGAGCCGCAAGATGATCGTCGTCGACCCCCGCTGCACCGACACCGCCAAGATGGCAGATGTCCACCTTCAGCTCGAGCAGGGCAAGGACTTCGAACTCTTAAACGCACTCCGTGTTGCGTTCAAGGGCGAATGGCTCCCTGACGTTGTTGCAGGTATACCCAAAGAGAAGATCCGTGAAGCCGCAGACATGATGAAGAGCGGCCGTTTCGGTATCATCTTCTTCGGCATGGGTGTCACCCAGTCAATCGGAAAGAACCACAACATTGACGAAGCCATCGCAGTCACCAAGGACTTAAACGAATACACGAAGTTCTCGATCATGCCGATGCGGGGCCACTACAATGTTACCGGCTCCGGAGAAGTTTTCGCATGGCAGTTCGGGTTCCCCTACTCAGTCGACCTCACCCGTGGATTTGCACGCTACAACCCCGGCGACACCAGCTCGATCGACCTGCTGAATCGCGGCGAAGTGGATGCAATGTTCACCATAGGGAGCGACCCGGGAGCACATTTCCCCATCAGTGCCGTCAAGCACATTGCAGCCGTCCCCTCGGTATGCATCGATCCCCACCTCACCCCGACAAGCGGGGTCTCGAAACTTCATGTCCCGGTAGCATTCAACGGTGTTGAGACCGGTGGCAACTGCTATCGTATGGACAACGTGCCAATCGACTGCCGCAAGGTTGTTGAACCACCGGCGGGCATGCTCACCGATGAGCAGTTCC
>JBAZQT010000070.1:0-13938 GCA_041645055.1 Methanoregula sp.
TGTTTTATTATTCCAGGGATACGTGCGCATGATGCCGGAATCTGTAGCAATGTAAGTGTTGTTGAGCTCCACATCAGCGACATACATCGCCTTGAGCAGATCGTCCATACCCGTGAGAGTGCGATATTCATCAGACAGTGGAGTTGCTGTAGATCCAGGTGCAAGGGTGACAACGGTGGCGTTCATCGGATTGTCTGGCGGAGTGTATTTTGTAAATGAGGGAGTGACCGGTTGGAACGGGGGGTTATTCTGCAGGGAAACTGCCTGAGCCGCAAGGATCTCTATTTCCGCGGCAGTGTCATCGAATGATAATTGGGTGATCTCAGCCTGATCAAATGCAATCCTCATCAGGTTACTTTCTGCCTCCTGCCGGAGAGCGACGGAACTATCATTGACGGCTGTCACACCGAGTGCCGTACTGCTGTCTTCTGCATAATGCCCGATATTACTGATGGTGACTAATGCCACCAGACCGGTAATGAGCAAAGAGATGATTGAGAGGAATAAAAAGATGATGAGAATCTTCTGACGGACACTCAAATCTTTGAAACGGAAAATTCCGGACATCATAATTATCAGGCTGTTCGTTCTTGGTTAATGGAGAGTCAGGTATTAGGAGGAGGCGGGAACTATTTTATCCGCTCTTTTTTTTAATCACTGTCCTATGATGGGTACCAGATGATTGCGGGTAATTGGCAATAGCATTTGTTATTTTTTAAGGATACGGGTAAACGAAAAAAAAAGAGCCGGGATAAAAAATCCACGCTCATATGTTAACATTGAGGACCGTTCGTATCGCGATACCGATCAGGAATGAGATCCCCGCAATGCCAAGGCTGATAGCTGCCATCTCGGCAAAGCGCCGGTAAAATGGCAGATCTTTTGCTACAGAGATGTAGAACGTAAAGACAAAGATAACAATCATTGCTGCCAGCAGGGTCAGCATCAGGGCGATAAAGGGACTGGAGAAAAGTAAGAACGGCAGGATCAACAGGGCTACGGTGACAATGTAGGCAACGGTTGTGTACACCGATGCTTTGATCGGGTCCGCAGGTCCCCCGTCAGATCGCTGCGAGAGATACTCTGAAGCCCCCATCGAAAGCGATGCCGCTACACCCATGACAAGCCCGACAATTGCAATTATCTGCGTGTTCTGGATGGCAAACGTGAGACCGGCAAGAGTTCCGGTGAACTCGACAAGTGCATCATTCAGTCCCAAAACCACAGAACCAACGTATTTTAATCGTTCTTCATCGATTAGGGCAATCAGTTCGCGTTCATGAACCTCTTCATTCTTTAAGATTATGGCAATTTCCGGAACGGTAAAAGGGATGGCCTGATCGGCTGACTGTGCCCGCTTCTCAACACCCTCCATAAGTTTTATGGTAAATGTCAATCCCAGCAGATGTGCGATTACGTAATAAAACCAGACCCGCAGCATATCGGGCGCAACATCCTGCTTTGTATATCGTTTCCAGATCCCGTAGTGCGTGAGTTCTTCGTTTGCGATTCTTGTCAGCACTTCCCGGTTATGCTCATCTTTTGTCGTTGCGGCGATCTTTAAGTAGATCTGGTGCTCCGTGATCTCGCTCTTTTGCATGGCGAGGAGGATTGTTACATTTTTCTGGTCGGTCGTACTGCTTATCATCATCAATCATCTCACCCTTTTTTAGAGTATTTGTTCCCGGCATTCACTACAATTTTTTGTCGTATTAAGCAGGTTGGGTTGAGGTAACCCGGTAACTGACTTTTGGTACATGTATCTCAAAACAAACGCCTTTTTTTGGTTCGCCGGTTTCTTTTATCGTGATTCCGGTAATCGAGAGAATTTCCTGGGACAGGAAAAGACCCAGACCGGTATGTTTGCCAAAACCACGCCGGAACAATTTGTCTTTATCATCAAGCGAGATGCCAACTCCGTTATCGCGGTACGCGATCACTGCACTGTTCTTGGTCTCTTCAAAGGAGAACGACATACAGGTAACATGGACTCCGTGGCGAAGTGAATTTTCAATCAGGTTATAGAACACTTTTTCAATAAGCGCATCGGCGTACACCTGGACCGAGGGCAGCAGGATATCGAATGTTATCTCTTCTAACGGGAGTTGCGATGCAGCGGAACGTATCTGCTCGGACACATCCTGCCATTGCGGAGCACTCACACCGATACTCTCGTAAAATCGCGTGAATTCGATCTGTCGTTCAATCGCCCCTGCGGCATCTATCTCCTTTGTAATATATTCAAGGAAGACCGGGTCTTTCACATTCTCTTTCGAGAGTTCAAGGTACATCCTAAGCCCGGTGAGTTTGTTTAAGATATCGTGCCGGGTAATGGAAGAGAGCATGGTCAGTTTATTGTTTGCAATACGCAGTGCATTTTCTGCGTGTTTGCGTTCGGTGATATCTCTCATCACATGGACACTGCCCATAATATTGCCCCCCTCATCATAGAGTGGTGAGGCAGTGACCAGAAAATCTGCATTCAGGGTATCTTCATGAAATTCCTGAGCATGCTCGTTTCCATCGTTTAACAAGCTGGTAAGCGGACAGTAATCAGGTGGATTTTTGCCGCGATGAATCAGATCGTAACATGGCTTGCCCACGGCATCTTCCGGTTGCATTCCCAACCGGTCGGCCATGGCTTTATTCACCCGGATAATATGATAATCCCGTCCGATTATTGCAATCATGTCGGGAACTGCTTCAAAGGTGCGTTCCCATTCGATCTTTGCCTGCAGGATCTCATCTTGTAACTGCTGTCTGTCTGAGATGTTGTGTGCAATTACAGAAGCTCCGACCAGTTCCCCTTTTGCGTTTTTTATGGGTGAGAGTGACAGAGATACCTGGATCCTTTTGCCGCTTTTTGTCAGTCGCTCAGTGTCATATCGATCAACCGGTATACCATTCTGGATCTTTTTTAAGAGAATAAGGGCTTCATCCAGTTTATCAGGAGGAAGGAGAATGGTGATAGATTTGCCCTTCATTTCTTTTGCTGTATATCCGTAGAGTTTCTCTGCACTGGCATTCCAATCGGTGATAATGCCATCAAAGGTTTCTCCAATTATCGCATCTCCTGATGAGGCTACGATAGAAACAAGTCGCCGGCACATCAGGGTGTCATGGTGCATCCGGCCACTCAGGTATGAAATAACTGCAGAGATTACAATGTAGACGAGACATCGTTCAAGAGCGGCAATCAGAACATCCATATTGGCAGGATACAGGGCAAAAACTGCCCAGCAATAGAGTGCCGAGAGCAGGACCGTGAATTGCACACCCCTTTTTGGATAGTAATATGATGCGAGAATGATCGGGATGTATAAGAGATGAGGAAGTACGTTTGTGATACCGAGAAGCAGACCGTATGTATTAAAAATAAGTGTCACCGCTGCACTTATTCCGATAAGTGTCGGGATGAGAAGGGGCCGTTTGTATACCTGGTCAAAATATAAAAAATCCATGACGTGGAAGCCCCGGTTATTACGTACACAATGTTAACCCATTTCGTCTTAATGGTTGGTGCGGTTACCCGATTCCTGTATCAGGACAGGGGTGTTGTCAGGTAGTGCATTATGCGGTCAATGATCACCGGGTTCTTTGGCAGGTTGATGTGGCAGTACTGGTCGGGACGGAGCAATAGATCTGCATCATCCTTGCCCAATGGCAAAATATCAAGGGAGATCCCCGGAAGGCGCGATTCGCTGTGCGGAACAATCCCATCACCCTCCCAAGTCTCCTGCCAGTCCCCGTTACTATTGGTGTCCCATGTTTTTCCCTCAAACAAGGGAAAGAAATCCGGCATACCTTCCGGATTTGCTGTCACGATAATCCGGTAGGTAATGTCCTCCCGGGTTCCTGCCACACGGAGTTTTTGCATGGCGGGACTTGCAGGCCTTACATCCTGAACTATCAGATCCATGGAAGGATCAAATCCCTGCGGGACAAATATCCCGGTGAGCCGGTTGATGATATCTTTTCCTTTTAGCGGGTCGTGGAACAGTTCGGCGAGTACTGAACCATTATTTGGCGGGCCAAGGCCAATGAGCTGCCGGACGTTCTCTTTTCGGGCAGCTCCATCCATCACTTCAAGGAGGTACCGGGTTATGCAGGTGCCCACCGAATGGCTGACAATGTCAACCGGACCGGTGTACCCGCTCTCATCCCGCATAACCCGGATATAGGCTTTCAGGGCAGTCGCACGTTTTGCAATATCCGTATTGTCCATGCATGAATGATCGAATTTCCATACGATGATGGAAGCATCAGATAACCGGGGTACGAGCCGGTTCCAGATCCCCGGATGGCTGTTCCATCCATGGACGAGAAGGACCGGGCATTGACCTGCAATCATTACTAAAAAAGTTAGCCGCCATATACGATAGGTTATGCGGTTCGGTTTTCTGGTTATGGAATGAACGGTTGAGGTTTCTTGTTGTGTTTTTGTAGTCGTTGCTTCGCCATCCTTCACAATCTATAACACTGTAAAAAACGTACAAACCGTAAGTGGTAATCCGGTACAAGCATATCATACAGAATGTCAGAACGATTCAGCGTATGGCTGTCGTAGCATCAGCGTGCTTTTTTGTGCTGCTGCTCACCGGTTTTTTTTGCATTGCATCGGCTGCCGAACCTCAGCAGATCACCGGAATCACCTGGACAAAGATCTATCCTGACAGTGATTCCTTTGAACCACACGCAATAACCCATACTACCGATGGTGGGTATCTTGTAACCGGCACAAGTGGAAGTGACAAGAACCGCCACGAACTCCTGCTGATTAAAACAGATTCGAGAGGAAATGAGCAATGGCGAACAACCAGTAGCGTGAACTCTTGTGAAGGCAACGTGGTGATTGCGATGCCCCCCGGTAATGCAACCTTACTTGGAGGTGGCTGTGACCCCAGTGGCAGGGTCACTCTGTCGTTCTTTGAAGATACAAAAGGGACCGTACTGTATAACTGGAATTTTCAAGCCGGTAGACATGCCACCGGCACAGCATTGCTCAGTTCCGGTGATGGGGGATATCTCTTCCTTGCTGATGGAGACAGCCAGTCTCCCGGGAGAAATGACCGGGACGTGATGATTAACCGGATTGATTCTAAAGGTGTGGTTCTCTGGACTAAACTCTTTTCAGGTAAACTCAATGATACCGCAAAGGCCGTAGTCATGGCACCGGATGGTGGATTTATCGTAGCTGGTTCGACAAGGAATGCTGAATCCAACAGAGAAGAGATCTTTTTATTGAATCTCAATGGGCAGGGTACCGACCTGTGGGTCAGGTCAATCGGAACCGTGAATGATGAAACAGCCCGGAGTATCACCTCAACAGGAGACGGCGGGTACGTTATCGCCGGAACATCCTGCCGGCGCGGGTTGTCAGGAGATTGTGATTTCCATGTAATCAGGATTGATGCTGCAGGAACTACACTGTGGGACCGGAAATATGGGGGAACCGGCCGTGAATCAGCCGAGTTCGTGCTGTCGCATCCTGATGGGGGATATACGATTGTAGGATCTTCAGATTCCCCGGAACGTGGAGCATTGGACCGGGATGTCCTTATTGTGCATATCGATAACAATGGAAACGAACTGTGGACCAACACGTTTGGCACAACATCCTATGATTTTGTTACCGGTGCAGTCATGGCATCTGACGGATCACTGGTTGTAACCGGGTATGCAACAGATCCCGTAGAATCTAAAAGACGTACACTGTTCATCACGAGCATAGGACTTGCCGGCAGAGATTCGCCTCCCGAGCTGCGCAGTTCATCTTCCCAAAATCGAAAAAATAGCGGTCTTGAGGTCAGGGTCCGGGATGAAAAGAACGGTGCCGGCATCGCCGGTGCCTTGGTGTATTACGATGGGAAGATTGTGGGCAGGACATCGGATACTGATGGGATGTATCTTATTGAAAAGTCTGGTACCGGTTCCCATTCAGTTCGTATCACAAAACCCGGATACCAGGATACAACTGTCATGGCCGATGACACTACTGGTTCAAGCCTCACCGTTCGGTTACAACCCTCCATTATCCAGCGAATTGCCGGTGATGCATCTCCAGAAACCGCACTTGACATAGTTTTTGTCCCGTCAAATACATCCTACGATTGTGGACTTCAGGCAAAAATTGTCGCAGACCATTACATGGATCATAAGGAAATTTTCCTGACTGATGTCCGGCAGCTATCCGAACTTAAGTTGTTCCAGCTTGGAAGGTACTCCTCGGTTCCTGCAAAAATTTCAGATGGCTATCAAAAGCGTCTGAATATTTATTATTACTGGGATGGTGAACGATACGCAGATGCATTCAACGGGTGTGCCGGAACCCTGCCGGAAGGTTTCTGGGATGAAGCTCCCTTTGCTGATGTCGCCATAATCCTCTATCCTAAATATTATGGCCTCAATAAAGGAACCACATGCGAACCTGTCGGGTGCTCCAGCGGAATCGGGTCGGGTTCCAACTCCTGGTTCAAAGCGCCTGCCAATAATGGACAAATATTTCTTCACGAGTCCGGGCATGCGATCTTCGGCCTGATGGATACGTACTGTGGTGACACCTATTATGAAGAAAATAGGCCTGTTCCCAATGTGTGGCAATCTGAAAAAAACTGCAGCTACGACACCGCTAAAAGCGGAGGGTCCGGATCGGGATGTCGGCCGATTAGTGGGAATGATTCTGGGAGCACGAGCACCTGTAAAAAGGATTACCTGAAATTCGACCGGGATCCGGATCTGATGGCTTCGACAACCAGCTCGGCAACATTCGGCGAGAGTTCAACACAGCGTATCCAGTACGTATTCGATGCGGTAGGGAGGATTAGATGAATAAAAACCGATGGATTCTCCTCATTGTCTGTGCAATTCTTGCAGCCAGTGCCCTGCTTTATGTTCTTTACGGTGGAGAACAGGGTGATTTTACCAAAGTTCTGGTCATCAAACTACATATCAGCACGAATGGCGTAAGGGAGGATTTTATCGGTCTCCGCTATGGTCACCCGCCAGAGCCTGGCCTGCGTTCAGGCACTTTTTCCGGCAAGCTGCTTTCTGCTGATGGCAGGACGGTTAAGGAATTTTCTCTCTGGGATCCCCGTATACAGTTAGGAGACGAGATAGTTGATGACGGACAGGGGGGTGAGAGGCTTAGTGGCGCAATAGTACATTTACCCGAAGCAGATCTTCTCCTCACCCTGCCCTATACTGGTGTGGAAGAGAAGTTTGAACTCCGTGACCGGACCTCAGGGAAGTTGATGAAGTCCGTCAATTTATCATCAGCTATCACTTCTTTCAAACAGACCTACCCATCCGATCCGGAAGGCCCAAGGATCGTTGAGCCGCAGCAGGGAATACCATTCATTACCATCGTTGCGGGAATAGTGCTCTTTGCTCTTATGATCCTGGTTGTTGTCATGATGATGCGCAGGAGATAATACGCGTACGTTTGTCACAATCAAATCTCTGAACCTATGGGTTGGAATAAATGATTAAATTTTAATTCTTCTCAATGAGAAGATTCGGCTGTAATAACTGGTAAAACCCCCAAAATAAAAAGATTTAATTAAAAAATCTGTCGTTGCAGGTTTGAACATTAATAGTCAAACACGGTTGAGGCTTTTATTAAAAAGATTCAAAAAAAGAGTATATTGATAGTTTCTTAGAAATCAGTCATAATCCGGAACTGGTCTATCTCTTCGCGGTCGAGTTGCTCTAAGAACTCGTCTGCCGCGTGACCAATGTCTTTACTCGCGGTGATTGCACGACCGACCACAAGGATATCTGCCCCTGCTTTAAGGGCATCCTTGACAACATTGACCCGGACCCCGCCGGCGGTTGCGACAAGGAGCTTACCGCCTGCTGCCTTTTTGATTGCCGGGATGTCGCCCCATGCATGGGCGGTCTCTTCGGTGTCAATTGCACGGTGGAGTTCCACGATATCGGGTTTGACTTTCAGGCTTGCAATAACCTTTGCCGGGTTCTGCACGTTGAGCATATCAACAATTGAGTAGATGCCAACCTTGCGGGCTTCGGCAATGGCCTTCTCCATGGTTGATACGGGTGCAAGACCTGAGACCACAACAGCGTCTGCAGTTGCATCGGCAGCCATACGGGCTTCAAGGTTGCCGGTGTCAAGGATCTTTAAGTCCGCGATGATGAACGCATTGGGGCGGAGCTTACGGATCTCGGAAATGACCCCAAGACCGAATTTCTTGATAAGCGGAGTGCCAGCCTCGATGATGAGGTGGTCATTGTCCGGGAGTTCCTTTAATACCTGTGCAACCTTGCCCATGTCCACAAGGTCCATTGCGACCTGAAGGTAGGGGGCATCCCAGAGTCGCTGTACCTTGAATCCCATAATCGCATGGGCTGCACGATCCTTCTCGTACACGAGGGTCTTTGCATCAGGGAATGAAGCGAGTGCCCGGTTAAGTGCGAGTTTCATTGCACCATAGTTGTACCGGTAGATGCGGTTGTAATCCTTCGCATCCGGGTGAACGAAAACCGATGCAAGGATCGCAACCTTCTCAATGTCAACACCACTGAACAGGCCTTCCTCAACACAGTCAGCAACTGCTTTTGCAACAGCCGCCTGCACAGGACCGAACATCTCGTTCACCTGTGACATATCCTTTAAGGTGACCTTCGGGATGACGAGTGTGACTGGCTTTGTGAGCAGGTTCGGGCGGACGACAGCGAGCAGCGGGGTGTGCCCAGCCGAAAGCTGTGAAATCGCGTTTGCAAACGCTGAACCGATCGGGCCTTCCTTATCGCCCATCAGCAGATCGATGTGCGCAATCTCCGCGCCATCGCCAATAAGTGCTTCTCCGACTAAATACATGGAACTCTCCTAATCCTGATAGTATGTGACGCTAAAGTATGATAAATATATCAAATCGCGTTCTTAAGGCAAAAACTAATTTTTTAAGAATAAGCATGGGAAAACCTGTATGTGATCATTTGAATGGATTATTCCAAACCCTCCATAGGAATCACTATAAAGTCGGGTCAGCAGTAATTCCGGTTCAATCCCCCAAGAGTGTGTAAGGAATGATTCCGGGCCAATCCTCCGGTAAACCGCTTATTTCTTCTTATGTGTTATCTCGTTTATCGTCCCAATAATTCGGAGTGGTCGGTTATCAGCACCCCATTCGATGACTTTCCCACGGACGGCTATCCATTTCCAGTTTCCATCCCGGCAGACAAGCCGGAATTCAGAATCAAAAAGTGGTTTTGTCCCCTTGAGATGTTCGTAAAAATCATAAATGATCTTAGGCATGTCAAAGGGATGAACAAGGGACTGGCAGGTTTTCAAGGTGATGAGCGGAAGATCATCAGGCTGGTATCCCAATATATCGCGGGCCCATTGGTGGATATCATGGACAATCATGGTCCGCATATCCATGTCCCATATCCCGATATCTCCCGCTTTCATAGCAAGGGCCAATCGTTCCTGGCTCTCGTGGAGTGCTTTTGCTTCTATTTTCCGTTCGGTAATGTCGATAATGACGCCCCGCACCCCGATAGGCTTCCCGGTATCGGTATCAACAATCTTCCCCCCGTAAATCAGGGCCGGGAACGTGCTTTTGTCCTTTCTTACCAGCAGGTACTCCTGACCCATACTCGGTCTTCCGCTAACTGCTTTATTCAGATCAGTGATCGCCCGCTCCCGGTCATTTGGTGTGATGAGATCAAGAATGCAAATCTTATTCTCGAAGTCTTCTTTTGTGTAACCGAATAAGTCATATCCCACACGGTTTGTGAACGTGAGGATATAATTCAGGTCCATTTCGTAGATTACTACAGGGATGATATCGGCAAATCCCTGGATCATATCCTGCGAGATAGTGAGATCCCGCTTGACTGCGTAATGATCAGAAATATCCCGGAATGATTCAATGGCTCCCGTGATCGTGCCTTTCGAGTCGTAGAGGGGACTGGCTGTAATCCACAGATGGGCTCCCGTTCCATTGTTGAAATGAGGGATGAAGATCTCGGATGTGATTGTATCACCATTTCGCTCGAAAAATGGTTCCCGGGAAAAATATGCAGGGTTCTCTTCAAGGATCATGTCTGCGTGGAGAGGGCATCGGTCATGATAAAACGGCAAGGCATATTCAAAGTTATTCTTGCCAAGCATCTCTTCCCTGCTGATGCCAGTCATCTTCTCCATGGCAAGGTTCCATGCGATGACACATCCACTTAAATCCCGGACAAAGGTTGCATCCGGCAGGAAGTTGATGATATCAATCATCTGCTGCCTTGACATATCCAGTTCATCGCTAAATCGCCGTCGCTCAATGGCCCGCTTGATTTTGTGGCTCAGCTCGGCGATCATAGCTTTCACGTCCTGCCCTTTCTGGATGTAAAAATCCACACCGTTGTCCACGGCTTCAATCACCACTTCCTCACGGCCCTTGCCGGTGAAGAGGAGGAATGGCACACTTCCATAGCGTGAACGCACTTCTTTCAAAAAATCTATCCCGTTCATGTGGGGCATGTCGTAATCCGATACAATGGCATCGTAAGACAATTCCTGGATTTTTTTGAGGCCCTCCAGTGCGGAAGTTACTGTATCAATGGAAAAATCCCCGGTCTTTTCAAGGAATATTTTGTTTATCCCTAGAAGGACCTCCTCATCGTCAACATAGAGAACGGAATACATCTAAACAAATCCGGAATATTCTGAAAATTACTGGCGATAATTCTATAGTACCTGATTATTAAATCAGGCTTTTATTTTCACTATTTATAGTGGAAGGAATTTCCCTAATATGTTCTTCGATTTGATTCTGAAAAAAGGCTTTTTTCGTGAAAATATATCCTGAATTTCAATTGCGTGTTATTCTTATGTCATGTTATAAAAAAGATTTATGTACCAAATAAAAACGCTAGCAAAAAATTACTTCACAGAAAAGGCAATGGGTAGATCTGCCCTGACCCGATATGCGTAGTGCGGATAACCCTTTTTATTCAATACACGTGCTTCGTATATTGGCCGGGATATTTACCAATAATTGTTGATTTTTATGCCATGGATTAGGAGACCTGCGTTGCGGATAGATCAGTAAGCATCTTATTAAAAAATGGCATGAAATGCAGGGATAATCCGTTTTAGGATTATCAGGGAAAAAAGGATAGGACATTTCTGCCCGCAGCAAAATCTACTTCTTCTGGTATTTCTTGCCCGCCGAGAAAGCCTTGTCGATCTGCATTCCGACTTGCCAGTAGGTTGCTTGTGAGTACACAATAGGATCGAGCTTTGCAATATCCGGTTTCCCGTCCGTTGCGCATGCTTTATCGACATGAATTTCCATAACTTCACCAATGTGCAGCATGTGGCTCCCACAGTCAACGGACTTGAATAGTTTACATTCGATGTTGACCGGACATTCCTCCGCTAAGGGTGCGTTCTTTAACTTGCCGTAGAATGATTTGAAAACCTTCGACTTGTCTTCCTGTACACCGGAGACGAGACCGCAATGGTCGGTCTCGACTACGTGTTTTGCCGACGGTATGTTCAGACTGAAAGTCTTGTTCTCCTCGATTCCCTTTGTCGTGTGTCGCACTTTGTTGATAGCGACGCAGACCATGGGCGGCGCCATACAGGCGACGGTTGCCCATGCGGCAGTCATGTAGTTTGCTTTCCCGTTCACATTTGCGCCCACGAGCAGAGTGGGCATGACACTCATGTACGGCATCGGACCGATTGTAATTTTTTCCATTTTTATTTTCTCCGGGATGATGTTTGTAAAGGATGATTTTAAGGGTTTCTTTGGCGGGGGTTGAATGATAAATCATTTTTGTATATACGTGATTTTTGTGTATGCTTGAGGATGATTGAAATTTTTTTGTTATACCAGACCTTATACAAATAATTATTGCTAAAGTAATTGAATTCCATGGTAAAATCAATAAAAATCATTTACTTTGGCAGCATTGGATCAATATCCTGGTTGTAATAGTATGATAAACCTGAAACTGCCTCCTGAAAAAGCAATTCTTCTGATTAATGAAAGAATTGATGCAATATCTATGATTGAAAAAAACCAATTTGGTCTCGAATATTACGACTTTATCCGTTGGTGTTCGAAAACCTGGATAGCCATTGATGCAATATATGATGTGGGTGATTACCATCCCGAAGAAATCCGTAATATCGGGCTCCAGAATTGTTCCTGTAATTCTCACCTGGAAGCGCAGATACTCGCAGATGTCTATCATTCCAAACTATTGGATTATATCAGGGAAATTCAGGATTCGATGAAGATTCCAGAATAATAAAAAATCAGAATTAAAAAGATCAAAACCGAACGTAATCTTTTTTTCCAAATAAAATGTCCGTCAATCAATCCACGAAAAAAGAACTAGTACGGACAGCAGTTCCTGTCCCGTTTTGCAATATCATATCCTATGAAGAGCATGAAAATTCCGATAACAATAAAAGCATATGCCTGCAGTTCATCCCCTTTGGGTGGCGTAAGTATCACCAGGATAGCATCGCCAATCACAAAAAGAGCCAGGATGGCTAATCCGATCACGAATACTTTGTGCGAATCCATAAAACATCCCTGTTTATACATGACATGGCGTTGTTGGTAAAAAAAGCGTTTGGATTGAATTGATTGTTGGGGTTCGTCCTGCCTGCACGATGATTATGGTTTAATGCGATTAACGGCCCTGTCACGCCGGCCCAGCCGGGCTCGATGCATCTGCCGGAACGACAACAAGCATATCTATATTCATCCGATCCGCCCGTTTCAAGATCATATTCATTGCTGCTTTTTCATACGGGGCTTCAAACATGACGACGATATCGAACCTTCCCAGCGTCCAGTAGATACCCGTCAGACCAGCAGCTGGCCGGATAAATGTGGACTGCATGCCCCCCGAGTATGACCCGGTTGTTGTTCAAGGTGACCTTAACGGACCCACCCCGCGCTGAGCACTGGAACCCGTCAAGCTCAGTTTTTTTGAGTTTTTCTCCCCAGTACGGCCCGAGGCAGCAGTGGGCAGAGCCGGTAACCGGATCTTCCGACACCCCCATCGCTGGTGCGAAGAACCGGGAGACGAAATCAAAATGCGGGAGATCAGAGTCTGCAGTTACGATGATCCCACGCGTGTGAATCGTCGCAAGTGCAGCCATATCGGGTTCAAGGGTACAGAGATCTGCTGCTGACGGGAGCTCGGCCAGGATATCAAACCGGTTTCGCCCCACAAAAACCGGGGTAACTCCCAGTGCCCGGTCAAGGCCGGGCACTGATGCTGCAGAAGTGACCGGTTCTGCAGGAAAATCAATAGTTATCCAGTCCCCGTCCTTTTGGGCAGTGAGCGTCCCTGATCGCGTCTCAAACGCGATCGCGGATCCCGGTTTCTCGTGACCGGCTGTCCACAGGGAGAATGCTGCAGCGATTGTCGCGTGACCGCAGAGGTCCACTTCACGCTCAGGAGTAAACCATCGCAGGTTCCAGCAGCCCGGACCCGGATGCAAAAACGCAGTCTCGGAATGCTTCATCTCGCCGGCAACCTGTTGCATCCAGACCGGGTCGGCAGGTACGTCCATGATGCAGACCGCCGCCGTGTTTCCGCGGAACGGGGTACCGGTAAAGGCATCTACCAGATGCAGCTCATGACTCATAATAGTGAGATGGAATTTCGAATTCTTATAACTGATCGGGCTCATTTGACCGGAGTCGGGATTATCAGGACATCTTCACGTAATCAAACTGTTTTGGTGTGCATGGTCCGTACAACAGAACATACGTAAACGTTAGCATGAACGAAAAACAGGTCGGGTTTGTTATCAAGATCAATATGCTACCGGTTAAAGACAGAATAAGAAAATGTGGGGTTGGTGAGATTTGAACTCACGATCGACGGGTCTCTCCGACATGCATCAGTGCTCCAACGGGTCATCATCTTTTCATCAGTAGACCCATTGTT
>JBAZQT010000002.1:0-73743 GCA_041645055.1 Methanoregula sp.
GCGCCCCATGAGTCCCGCTTCTATTACTGTGGTCCCCCTGCCGCTGAAGGGATCATATACAATATCGCCTTTTTTTGTCAGGAGATTGATGAAAAACCGGGGGAGCTGGGGTTTGAAACAGGCACGATAGGAAATCTCGTGGATAGAGGATGCCTGGCGCTGGCGGGAGGTCCAGAACTCATTGGTATATTTCCTGAGTGCCGGTTCCGCCGGATCCAGTGGTTCAACATGAGTAGGAATGCCGGCATCACTGGTGAATCCGGCAAGAATATTGCCAAATCCTGTGCTGACAGCTCCTCTTGTTGCCCATCGCATCGTACTGTACTGGTTGTGTGGTGTAGGGTATATCCGCTCTGGTTGAAACGGGGGGAAAATGGTGAGTCTGAGATATCGATTATCAAAAGAATTTTTTTACCTTATCCCGTGTGGGCACCCTCTGCATCGAATGCAGGAGGATACCGGACGGTCCCGTGCACCCCATCGAGAGCACCGGGCACCAGTTCGATCGCCATGAACGCCTCATCCGGACAGGGGAAGGGAGCGGTGATGCCAAAGGTCCGTGCTGTAGAGAAACCAAACCGGGGATAATAGCCCGGATGACCTACAACGATCACGGCGCGGTGCCCGAGCTGCCGGCAGGTGTTGAGTCCTTCTTCCATAAGTGCCGCCCCGACACCCTGGCACTGGAACGCCG
This sequence comes from Methanoregula sp., assembly GCA_041645055.1. GTDB lineage: Archaea > Halobacteriota > Methanomicrobia > Methanomicrobiales > Methanospirillaceae > Methanoregula. Next base: position 695 of record JBAZQT010000002.1, read on the forward strand.
GGTCCACACCAAGCGGTGCCAGTGCAAGGGCAGGAATACTATCCTGGTTTTTATCAAGAGACTCTATGGTTATCGGGGGAAAGAGCACATGCCCGATAATACGGTCATGATGAACTGCCACAAGGGAAAGATCCGCGGTAAAATCACCATCATTGCGCAGTGCATTGACAAGCCGGGCTTCGCCATCCTGAGCGAACGCATCGTTATGCATTGCGAAAATGTCCGTTATATCGAACGGTGTTTCCGTGCGGATAAAAAAAGATCCCATCATCTCCTATAGGAGTCTTGAGGATAAATCATGGATGGTAGTACCTGGTATACTCAAAGTATGCCGCGAATTTATGCCGTGGGTTATGATCTAAAAAAGAAAAAATGGGTTAATACTGCAACTTAGTTCGCTGGAGCGGCCGAGGCCTTCTTTACCTGGAATGATGCAATAACTGCTCCGAGACCGCTCACAATAGCAAGAATGCCTACGATAAAGGGGATAAGTTCTGCAGCGAAGAATGGGTAGACCAGGATAATGATACCAAAGATCATGCTTATTACCCCGAGCACACCATTGCCGCCATCTTTGGTTTTGAATGCCTGGAACAAATGGGCAGCACCGATAAACACTCCCCAGAATCCGATGAAGATCGCAAAGAATGAGAGAATGAACACCGTGCTGTACAGCGGGTACAGAAGGATGATAAACCCGGCAAGAATGTTCACAATAGATAAGAAGATCTTCCATCCCATGTTGGATTTGTCAACGGCAAGACTGCCAAGGGTGAAGAAACCGCCGACAAGCCAGTATGCCCCCATGAATGTGATCAGAATCATGGTGGTGATACCCGGGGTTGTCAGGAACATGATTCCGATGATTAAGGAGAGTAATCCCCACAGGAGCACAAGCCACCACGGCAAAAGGCTCGTCCAGTTGATCATTGCGTCAGGTATGTCAGTTGTTTCAGTCATGATAATCTACATGTTCAAATTGCCCTGAAACTTTTTATACTATTTGTAATATTCCCGGGGGAAATCTTTCCTGACAAGAGCAGGGGGGTTAAGGAAAAGAGGGGGATTGGCGGTTCCTGACCATTAATCGCAGTGTGTATTAGCCATACATGCCAATCGATTAAGGGATGAATCCAACCCTGCGGGCATATATCGATCTGACCCGCCTGCAATTCTCGTTTGCCTGGCCCCTGCTCTTCTGCTCCGGGTACCTTCTTGCCACGGTTACCTACGGAGGTTTTTCTTGGTCTGGACTCCTGGTAGTTGCCCTGATCGGGTTTTTCGGGTTTGAAGCCGGGCTGGTTCTGAACGATTACATTGATCGCGAGTATGACCGGAAGGATATCGAGACCGACAAACTGACAAAATACTGGAGGGCCTTTGGCACGAGACCGATCCCGGCCGGACTCGTTTCGCCGCGAAGTGCAGTTGCCCTTTTCCTGATCCTTGCTGCGATCACTACATCCCTTATCTTTACCCTGCCAGCCCCCCACTCGGTCTACGTGTTCATCCTGATGATCTACTGTTTCGCAATCGAAATCTTCTACCAGGAAGAGAAACGCGAACAAAAGTTTCCCTATGCCCAACTGATCGGCAGGACAGATTTTGCCTTGTTTCCGGTTGCGGGCTACCTCTGCATTGGCAACCCTGACCTGAATGCGCTCCTGTTCTTTGCCTTCTTCTACCCGTTTGCCCTCGCCCATCTCGGTGCAAATGATCTCATAGATGTGCTAAATGACCGGGTGCGGGGCATGAACACGATCCCCACACTTTTTAGCATAAACGGGACTGCATACTGGATTGCGGGATTCACCGCAATTCACATCATGACAGCGATCATTTTCATGACGCGGCTGGGCTGGATATCCTGGATCGGGATAAGTGCGGGTCTCGTGCTCCTGCTCTTTGCCAATGCTATGATCCTCAAAGACCGTACTCCCGGTGCTGCCCTCAGGGTGCTTCCATGCTTCCATATCGCGATGGTGCTGTACGCGGTGGGGATTGCTACCGGCGCATTATTGTAAAGAACACGGGAGTCATGTCATTTGCCGGTACAATACATGACGGGATACGACCTCTTTTTTTAGTTCTTCTTACGGAGTCTCAGGGCTCGGGACTGTATCGATATCCTCATAAAAGGGGGGTCGGGCAGGTACAAATCGATTCTGTGAAGAGTGGCTGAACCGGAAAGTTCACGTCATGAATTTATTGTTTTTCTGGATCATTTATGGTCATAGGTTTACAAAGTACACCGCCCGACTCCCCCAAACCTTTCACTTTTTTTCGGAAGTTTTTGGTCTGCTTTTGAGCGATTTTCCGAAGAGAATTTTATGGACGGGCTTGGGCAATGTTGGCTAAATGCGAGAGGAGGGTCGGACGATGTACTTTGAAGCGACACTCCCTGGCTTTCTGGCTCCAGGGGTGATGCAATCCCTAGATCCTCAGCAGCCGCTCATTCTCCCGAAGCCACTGCCTCCGTTCCTCATAGTCCGGCATGATCTCCTTTACTTTTGCCCAGAACTTCTTCGAGTGATCGGGCTGTCGGAGATGAACGAGCTCATGGACGATAACATAATCCACTATCTCTAACGGAGCCTGGATGAGCCTCCAGCTGAAGTTGAGCCCCCCCGTGCTGGTACAGGAACCCCAACGCTGCCGGGCATCCGTGATGCGGATCGATTGCGGGGTATACCCGGTCGTCATCGAGAACCACATGCAGCGGGCATGGATCTCCCGCTGTGCCTCCTGAATGTACCAGCATTTTAGCCGGTGCCTGATATCGGGGAGAAGGGTCCGGCATACGCACAGCCGGTCCGTCCGTTCGATGGGGTTGTTGCCGCTTTCCACGATATGCAGCGGATAGGATCGCCCAAGATAGAGAAAGGTCTCACCCTCTACGTAATCATGCACCGTTGCTGCGGGCCTCTGTTTTATCTCGCCGATCTTCTTTTTAATCCAGCCACTCTTTTCCTGTACGAATTTATTGATCAAAGCAGCCGGCGCCTTGAGTGGGGCCCGCACGATAAGGTGCCCATCCGGAGTTACGACAAGGGCAATACTCCGGCGACGGGAGCGGATTATTTTTTCAACAGGGATCTCGTCCATGACAGCAGTGATATGAAGAGTACTGTTGAACCGGGAACAAAAAAAAGAGCAGGATTCTGCATTCACTAAAACTAATGGGGTGATTTTCCATTCGTCCCGTCACTGACAATTTTCCCGTCTTTAAGCCGGATGATCCGGTGGAAGTAGTCTTTGTGCCAGTCCTCGTGCGAGACCATAACAATGGTCTGGTGGAACTCTTCATTGATCTCTTTGAATAGTTCAAGAACCAGACGGGAGTTTTCCGAATCGAGATTGGCACAGGGTTCATCAGCGAACAGGATATCCGGCTTGTTGACCATGGCCCGTGCAATCGAGACCCGCTGCTGCTGACCACCGGACAACTCACGCGGGAGATGGTCCCTGCGATCGCATAATCCAATCTTTTGCAGCACCTCAAAACTGCCTGCCTGAGTCTGCTGCTCGGTGCGGTCCAGCCGCAGCATTGCAGGCAGGGAGACATTCTCCATCACGGTGAGATCGGGAACGAGTGCGTAGTCCTGAAACACGTACCCGAGCTTATAGAGCCGGAACTGGGTCTTCTCGTAATCATTGAGCCGGCCGACATCGATACCGTCAATTGTGATCTTACCGGAAGTAGGTTCATCCAACAGTCCCAGCATGTGGAGCAGTGTTGTCTTGCCGCTGCCACTTGCACCCATGATGCCAAGGAACTCGCCTTTGGCGATATCGAGAGTTACGCCGTCAAGGGCGTTAACTTCGACATCCCCCATACGATAGATCTTCTTTAAGTCTTCGATGATGATCATGGCATCAGGTCCTCATGGCAGTCTGGATATCTTCACGGGAGATCTGGTAGGCAGGAACATAGCCGGCAACAATTGCAGCGATAAAGAGAATCACGGAGTTCATGAGAAGATCCATCGGCGTGATATACAGGGTTGCAGACCATTCCGGTGTAACGATGGGGTGATACGCCATGTATGCGGCGAGGACCAGGGTTAAGAAGATCCCGAGGATAATACCAAGGATGCCGAGAATGATGACCTGGAACCCGTAGTTATGCATAATGACTTCCTTATCCACCCCGATAGCCTTTAAGATCCCAATCTGTTTGCGGCTGCTGATGGTCTTGATGGTGATGACGATGAACAAAACGACGGTTGTAATGATGATACTGACAACCAAAGACACCATGTTGATGATGGCAAAACTCTGGAGAGCCCGTCCCATGCTCTTGCTTAACAGGTCTGCGGTTGTCTGGACCTTCCCGGTCCCTCCCACACCATACGCGAGGAGTTCATCCTTGATGAACTTCTCGGAATAGCCGGGTTTTGCCTTTACCGTGATATAATCCGCGTTGTCAAGCGCCTTTGGGTCAACCAGTGCCATGTCCGTTGAGGTAACGTAAACTGCGCTGTCCGCCTGACTCCAGCCGGTGAAATAGATCCCTTTTACCCGGTAGTCCTTCACGTACCCGTTGCCGTAATCAATATTGATTGAATCGCCAACCCGTACTCCCCCAAGCGAAGCCTGGAACTCGTCCTCCTGCCGGATCGAAGAGTCTCCCGCTACCGGCCTGCCAATAATGACTTCCCCGGTATCGGCTTCACCAAGGTAACTGCCTGCAACCATCTTGGTATAGAGAGGGGAAATGGACTTCTCGTCATTGGGCGATATCGCACGCACCGTGACCCCGAGAACACGCTGGCGGTACTTGAGGGTCGCTCCCTTGGAGAAATGGGGGGTGGCCCGCTCTACACCGGGCATACCGTTGATGAGGTCGAGTGTTGCATGAATATCGGCAACATACTTATCGCCGGATTTGGGGCTGACAAGGACGTTTCCGACTTCGTAGTCTACGACCTGCTTGGTGATGCTCTGGCCAATCCCGTTGAACATGGAAGGTAAGAAGATCATGTTGGTAAAGCACATCCCGATGATCAGGATGGTCAAGATTACACTTGAGCGGCTTCCCCGCTGGAGCGAGCGCAACGCCAGCAGGAACGCGACCTTTAGTTCTTTTTTACCCATGGAAGTTTTCCATCCCCGTTCTTTTTTGGCAGGTACCAGTATCGGTAAGCAACAAACCCGAGGATGGCAAGGACAATGAGACCGAGGATGATGTTCCCTGAGTTGTCTGCTGCCGGCACCCGGATGTTCATCTGCCGGATCATCGTGTGCACACCCATGTCATCGGTATAGGTGATCGTAAGATTATAGGGGTGGTTACCCGCTTTTGCCCCCTCGAGAAGGTAGACTGCGGGGGCATCATTACCCGGTTTTATCTTCCCGATAAATGCCTCTTTGTTACCTTCTGACGGGAGATCAATTTTTGCGGATACTTGTTTTGCATCGCCGGTCCCGGTATTCTCAATACGGATCGTGAGATCAAAAGGGGTATTTTCAGTAAGACGTGGCGGGTTGGTATCCACGGATACAAAACCCAGTTCTGCTTTACCTTTCAGCATCAGGTCGATCCCGGTTTTCTGGGTCTGGAGAACGCCATCGATTGCGCTATAGCTGATGGTCACAGGTATCCGGACAAGACCGGCATTTGCCTTCTTATCGGAGAGTAATACCAGTTGTACCGTTTGCTGCCCCCCCCCACTGATAGCTCCTAAATGGTAAAGATCTGCATTCTTCGGGGCTACCACCGCGCTATTATTTTCAATTTTTACCGTAATGTCATCGGCAAGGGTCTGTCCAGCGTTCCTGATGGTGAGCGTCACCGGGATCTCTTCCCCCGGGTTTGCAGTACCGTTAAGAGTGGTATCCATGATCAGGATCGCCTGTCTCTGGATCCCGACCGCAGTGTTGACATTTACCGGTATCGGGTACCGGGTACTTTTTCCGCCGGTAACATCGATCCAGACTTCGGGATAATACATCCCGCTTTGTGAAGGAGCCCGGACCGAGAAAGTGATAGGGATTGATTGTCCCGGTCCAATCTCACCAACACGATCGAAGTCCTTGCTCAGCACTTCAATACCAAAGCCTTCAAGTTTGACATTTTCAATATTGACATTGATATCTGTCGTTTTTGTGACTGCACGGGTTGAGTCCGTCCCGGTTTTTTCACTGAGAGAAGCACTACCCGCAGTATTTTTTACCGTTACTATGATAGTCCCCAGACTATCGGGCATAAGGACCGAGGGGATCACTTTATAATCGGTAATCGCTACGGTGGGTGCACTTTCTGCTGATACAGGAACCACAATTGCGCTCGTGAGCGCGATAATGATAAGAATTGAGATTGTCCATTTCATAACGATCGCTCTGCTGAAAGGAGAGAATTTTACTTCCTTTTTATTATCATGTACTAAATAATTCTGGTAGTTTTTCATAATTATACCATCTCAAGGCGAACAGATCCTACACCCTGCCTTACTGCTATCTCATTGACGGGGAGGGCTGGATTATAACCCGCAGTTACATACGCTCCATTGTTCAGGGTTAACCCGGAGCCGGTGATATCCCCAACACCCTGGTGAGCAGTAATACGGGTATTACTCGTACCGGGAACTTTTAAGGTAAGGTCACCTATTCCGCTCGTTATTGTTGCATCAAACCTTCCCCCGCGATACCGGCCAAGATCGATCTCGGTATCCCCGGCACCTGAATGAACATTGAGATTGTTGAGATTAATCGCACCGAGATTCAGCCGGCAGTCCCCGGCACCGATATTGACATCCAGTGCAACCGGAACATTATCCGTAATACGGATTTCCCAGCTGTTTGGAGAATGCACGGCAAACCATGCTTTTCCGGTATGACCTTTGTCAGTCATCCTGACTGTTTTTGTCATATTATTAAGAGATGATGAAAAAACCGGTTGCCATTCAGGAGCTTTTGAAAAGACGGTTGTTTCCATCAGCGCATGATCGCGTGTACCACCATAGACAGTGATCTCCCCGGCACCCATGATGATTGAAATATTTCCTGAAGTAGCACCATCTGACGGGAAGGCAGTGGTATTGGAGGCGATCCACGCGGTGTGGGTAAAGGGAGAGTTTGGGCGATCCGCGATGGCTGAAAAACCTCCGGATATAGCGGTGATGCAAAAACCGATTGCCAATGATACGATAGCAATGGCAACCAGCCACAGGATTACTCGTTTCGGTGTTGTGCCAGAAAGTATCAGGACACCTTTCACGCAATAATTTTTTTCTTCTTTTGGAAGATCTGAGCTCATGCAGCACCCACCGTCCCGGTAATGATATGAATATTCCATTTCAGGTAGCGGATGCCCATGAGGTAGAAGAACCGGGCCAGGTAGAAATCACCAATAATGAGGAGGAGTCCGACAGCAGTCATCCCAATGGAGAAGAATATCCCTGCCGCTGGATACAACCAGATGGAAAATGACGGGAACCCCAGTATCTGCAGGATCGCATAGACAAAAGCGACCGGCCCGAATATCGTAAACGCGACACCCACAAGAAATACTGCCATAAGCAGGACGACAAGAATGATGAAAGGCACCAGTACGAATACCAGGTTGAACAGGCCAAGCCCAAGAGTGGCCATGATGGCATGGAAGATATTTTTACAGGAACAGGTGTGCTCGGCTTTTTTCACGAGATGTGTTGCTTTAATCTCCTTTGCAACTTCATCAGGAGAACCAAGGGAGCTGAAGAGCTCTTCTTCGGACCGTCCCTCCGTCTTTCCGATCCTGAAATGCTCCCGGTAATCTGAGAGAAGGTCTTCAAGATCTTCTGCCGGAAGCGTTCCTTTAAGACGGTCGGTTAATATCCGAATATATTCCTGTTCATTCTGCAGCATCTTTTTTCCCCACGAGAAGCGCGTTCACCGCTGATGCAAACCGCATCCATTCATCCTTGAGTTCATGTTCTTCTTTCCTTCCACTATCAGTCAGCCGGTAATATTTTCTTGGCGGACCTTCGCCGGATTCCTGCAGGTACGTGGTGACATACCCCTCATCCTTAAGACGCCTTAACAACGGGTAGATGGTGCCTTCCGAGATATCAATTCTTTTTGAGATCTCATTGACAAGTTCGTACCCGTAGCAGTCCTTCTGCGCCAGAACGGCAAGGACACAGATCTCGAGCACGCCTTTTTTAAACTGAATATTCATGGCATCTCCCTGGGAACCTGCGTACCCGGACCCCGGCTGTTTGGAGCGGAAGCAATCATAACATTTCAATCCGCCCCAATCCAGGGGGTTTGACAGAGGGTAAATTTTCCGGGTACGCAGGCCGCAGTGTTTAACACAGTATCTTGCATTACAAGATACCTACTATTACTTTGGTTAATTGGTATAAAAACTTCCCGGCCGGAGCGGACAAAATCGGATAGTATGCGACCATGCAGGAAGGCCCGGGGGTTTGTCTCTCATACAGAGAATTAAGGTATTACAAAATACCGTCGTCATCCAGGAAAAATACAGGGAGGTATGCAACCAGCGATGCAATGCCATGACCGTTACGATGATGCCTGCTGTACATCCTTTTCGCTCGTAGGAATAATGCAGACAACACTGCCGGGAATCAGGGCTTCAAGAGATCCTTTTAAGGAATCGATGGACTCCTGCATATCTCCCACTTTCTGCTCCGGATCAAACCCAAGGTAGATGTCGATATAGATCCTGGTTCCGGACCGCCGCGACCGTACTCCGTGGAATTCATGGAACTTGTCAAACGAGCCGACCAGTTCCTTTAAAATGACAATCTGGAGCTCTTCTTCCAGGGTCTTGTCAAAGAGATCCGGAAGTGAGGAAGAGATCTCCCGGTATCCAGCGAACAGCAGGAACCCGATAATAACCAAAGAGGCAATCGGATCGATATACTCCGACCAGCTGTACTGGACGAGGAGCACCGAGAGCACCAGCGCAAAGAGGATCAGGAGATCGGAGAAGGTCTTGGCCCGCCGGAGCCGCCACTGGGCTTCCATGATGGGAGTGGGCTCTTTTTGTGCGAGACTATAGTTTTTCTTCCAGTGGTACGAGTCGGTGATACTCACAAGGATCATGAGAGGGATCCCGATTAACGCAGCATTCATATCGAAATGTTCGGGATGGAGAATACGGTTAAAGGTGAATAAGAGCAGGATCACGATGGATATGAACATCACGCCGCCCGTGATGATCCGTGTTAAGGACTCGAACTTTCCCATGCCGTAATCGTACGTGAACTTCCCGCCCACGGTCACTCTCCGAATGATTATGAGGGCAAAGGTAGTGGCAAGGATCTCGTTTGCACCCTTGATGATATCGGCAAACAGGGTCATGGATCCGGACAGGATGACCGCGATAGACTCCGGGATCAGAACGAGGAGATCTATGCAGAGCCCGGTAAATACCAACTTCTGGCGGGACTCTCTCACTTCGCCCTCTCCGTCACTGATCTCATCACGTGCCATGTATGTCAATACATGATGACAGGATTACTAAAAAAACCTTTAGGGATTCCAGAAACAAGTGACGGGAAAAAATTCTACATTTATACAAAGGAGGGTTCCCCGCCTCAGGGCCTCTCCGAGGCACGGCGGGCAAGGAGGTTTCAGTAATGGTAACCGGTTAAACTGTGGCAGGGCGTTTCGTATGGAGAGGTGTCCAGTCACCCGTTGTTTTCAATCAGGATCTGCTCAAAAATTCTCACTCAAAGTCTGGTAGAAAAATTTCAAACAAGGTCCGGTTGATCCGGATCGATTTTTCAAACGTGATCGTGTTCGTGATGAGAAATTTTCAAACAAGGTCCGGTTATTTTTTTTCAATCGAAGTCTGCTCAAAAATTTCAAATCAAAGTTCGGTTGAAAGATTTCAATCAGGGTTTGATTGCATTGCCGTGATAACGTTTACGTCGGAAGGATAGCATTGGATCCATTTTTCAATCAAGATCCGGTTACTTTTTTTCAATCAAAGTCTGCCCAAAAATTTTCAATCAAGATCCAATTGAAAAATTTCAGGCAAGGTCCGGTTGATCCGGATCAACTTTTCAAACGCGATCGTGATCGCGATGAGAAATTTCCAAGCAGGGTCTGGTGAAAAAATTTCAGCCAAAGTCCACTGAAAAACCTTCATGAAGGGCAAGGGATCTGAGCACGGAATCAGAAAAATGCAGTCCCTGAACCGCCGCGGGGGCGTCCCTTCGGGGGCGGCGGCGTTCATCACTTCCGGGGGTGGGGCCAACAGATCTGCGGCTTAACTCTGCCATGCAGATATTGGCTGGCAAAAATTCAATGTATCCCTCCAATATTCAGATATCCCGACAGAACGGGCAAAGGAGGATGAAAACAATTCCGACATCCAATATATTTAATTCCTTAAAAATGCCGATTTTTAATAAAATTATGTGAGGAGAAATTAATTTTGTCACATTTGATAGAAAACACGTTATTTCATATGTGGAATTTAAAAATTCTATTCCTATCTTTTTTCACATCTTCTAATAAAAGTCACCAACTTAAAGAAAAATTTGATAAAAAAGCAAAAATTTTAGCGTTAAGCAATGGGCTTGATATATCTTTTTATTGTTTTCTCGTGCGACTTCCTTATCGCGATTTTGGAAGTATTGATCTTCAAAAAATAGAAAATGAACAACATATCCCTATTCAAATAAATTCGCGGTACATTAGAGCAGAGGAGGAAAAAATATTAATCACATATTTCCATGAGTATTGCCATTTTTTGTTCCCATACTCTTCTCCGGGAACAGATTTTAGAAAATCTGGGCGTTATACGGGATCTTCTATCCCTAACGACATTGATAGAATAGTTGAAGATTTTTGCGATGATTTTGGAAATTATATCGTCCATGGAACAACCGGAAGAGATGACAGTGATAAATTTATTAAGAAATTTATTGAGTCAACTATCCAAAAGATCCATAAAGAAAACCGGATGCAAAGAATCTCTTAAGGTTGAAATAAAAAAACCGAATCGCGCCGTGTGGTATGCACTACCGATTCATCGCATTAGGATGGTCTTTAATATCGTCCCAATTTAGTGCATTAAACCTATCTGAAATGAAACGAATTCTTATCGAACTTGAAAATGAATTATTGTTTTATTATTTTTCACAATCAGCAGTGTGTTATTTGAAATAAAAAAAATCCGCGACCCGGGCTACCCGGATCACTTGTGCGTATAATACGCCACAACCCCGGCATCCCCAACCGCATCAATTTTCACAAATCCGACCCGCTCGAACTGGATGACCTTCCCAAGTTCTGAACGCACCGCAGGTTCGCAGGCACCGGAGATATTACCCTCTTGCGTAAGGATAGTGCAAGGAATAGTTGCCTGCGCCGGCAACCACTGGACAATATGTGCCTTTGCCGCCCGGGCATCCGCAAGGGAATCCCCCGCGTAGGTAAAGGTCGGGGTATCACCATTCCAGCTGATCTTCACATTGAAGAGATCCTTAAGCCGGAGCATCGTTACATCCGGTGAAATCTCGTTCTTCGGAATGAGAACAGTCCCCGTAAACTCCAGCGTACGGGTACCGCGTGCTGCATCACTCGGGTGGAGCATCGCGTGCGCAGTATGGGGTTGTGCCCCCTCAATCTGTGCCGTTACCGGGTCAGGGACAAAGAAGTACCGGTTTGCCACCGGGTCAACGATCTTCTTGTTCTCGGCATAGAGATTGTCCCACGAGAACGAGATATCCGTATCCCCGATACCAATAGCAAGCATCGCATTCTTGACCGCATCAGGACTTATTCCCCTGCGGGCGAGCGCCCGTAAGGTACCAAGGTGGATATCGTCCCAGCCGGTATAGGTCCCTTCATTGATACCAAGCCGCATCTGGGATGTGGAGAGCACGACGCCTTCGATACCCATCCGGCCATAGTGCCGGTATACCGGCACCTTCCAGCCGAAGTGATCGTAAATGTAGCGCTGACGCCGCGTGTTCGCGATGTGATCCTTGCCCCGGATCACATGGGTGACCCCGAGCAGGTGATCGTCCGCAACCACCGAGAAGTTCATCAGCGGGTACACATGCGCAATTACCTTCGGGTGGGCCGGGGCGTCAAGGATGCGGAATGCCGGGAAGTCCCGCATGGCCGGATCCGGGTTGTTAAGATCGGTCTTTATCCTGACCGATGCCTCGCCTTCCTTGAACCCGTGGGTGAGCATCTTATCCCAGAGCACGAGATTCGTATCCACAGACTGTTCCCGGCACGGGCAGGCGATCTTCTTATTCTTGAGCTCCTTGAACTGCTCGTTGTCGCAGGTGCAGACATAGGCCCCGTTCCGCTCGATCAACTGCGTGCAGAGCAGATAGTACAGGTGCAGGCGATCGCTCTGGGTCACGGTGTCAGTGATGGCGAGACCCAGCCACTTGAGGTCCTCGACCACCATCTCATAGGCTTCGGGATCGACCCGCTTGGGATCGGTATCCTCGATGCGCAGGATGTAGCGCCCGCCATACTGTTTGATGTACGCATCATTGAGCGCCGCAGCCCGGGCATGCCCGATATGCAGCGGCCCCGATGGATTGGGGGCAAAACGCATCACTACGCCGTTTTCAGCTCCTTCAAGATCCGGCAGCACTTTCTTGTGCTCGTGCTTCTCGGAGAGTGCTGCAAACATTTCGGGCGCCCGGGTCTGCAGGGTTGTCACCCGGTCTTCAGGAGATAACGCAGCGACATCAGCGATAGCTTCCTTTGCAAACCCGGATACTTCCTTGGCACGGCTCCGCAGTTCCGGGTGTGCACCCATGACCATGCCGATGACGGCCCCGACCTGGGGGACACCGCCATGCTTCACGGCATTCTGGAGTGCACACAAAAAGAGGAGCTCTTTTGGATCGTCCCCTGCCATTTTTAATAACTCCGGGTAACAAAAAATTCGCCGATGTCCATTAAGAGCTGGCGTTCTTTTGAGGCGGGGAGGAGGGAGAGATGTTTGTTGCTCGCAGCTACAAGATCTGCAGCCATTTGTTTAACCTCATCGATAACGCCGGCATCGGTCAGCTCTTTTATCGCCGCATTGATATCAGCTTTTGACAGTTCACGCCGGTATTTCTGCAGGTCAATACCCTTCTCCCGGGCCTTGATCATGATGATCGTCTGCTTGCCTTCCCGGAGATCGGAAGCCTGGTCTTTACCGCTCTTCTCTGAGGGGGTGAGCAGGTCAATTAAGTCATCCTGGATCTGGAAGGCAATCCCGGTGTTCAGCCCAAAGTTATAGAGGGCTTTTACCTGCGGGGCACTGCCTCCCGCAAGGACCCCGCCGATACCGGCAGCTGCTGCATAGAGCACCCCGGTCTTTTTCCTGACCATCTCGATGTACTCGAACTCGCTCACGTCATTGCGGTGCTCGAAGGACATGTCCATGTGCTGACCCGCACATATGTCAGCGCAGGCTTTGGCGAGCATGGTGACCGACCGCACTTTTGCCGCATCGGTGGCCTTTGCCATGCAGATATACTCGAATGCCCGGGCATAGAGCACGTCACCGGCAAGGATACCGGTCGGCATGTCCCACTTGGTATGGACAGTCTGGACACCCCGACGCAGGTTGTCGTCATCCATGATATCGTCGTGGATGAGGGTGAACGTGTGCGTGATCTCGAGTGCCAGTGCCGCGTGCATGATATCATCGGAGCTTCCGTGATTCACAGAATCGGCCGCCAGCATGACAACTGCGGGGCGGAGTCGTTTGCCGCCGGCAGCGAGGAGGTGGGCTGACGCCTTGTTCAGTTCACCCACCGTGTCAACGAAATACCGGTCGATCATGCGGTCAATCTGTGCTGCAACCGATTCCAGGTACGGGGATAGTTCCGACATCGTGATACCTCGTATGTTTAATTGAGCTTGACCCGCTGCCCGTTCTTCAGCATATGAACGGTGGACTGGGCAGTGTACCCCATTTCGGTGGCAAAGTCCGTATACCCGGCCGTCATCTTCAGGTGCCCGTGAGCGGGGATGATATGCTGCGGGTTGAGGAGCTGGATGAACTCATAATGATCCTCACGGTAGGCATGACCGGAAACGTGCAGGTCTTCAAAGATGCGTGCACCGGCATGGCGGAGATGTTGTTCAATCATATAGCGCTGGCCAAAGTTCATGGGGTTGGGAATGACATTTGCTGAGAAGACGACCTTGTCCCCCTTGGCAAGCTGGTAGGGGGTATCCCCAACCGCAACGCGGGTGAGAATGGAACCCGGTTCTCCCTGGTGCCCGGTAACGATGGGGAGGAATTGTTCTTTTCCATCCTTCATCATCCGGCGCATCTGCCGGTCAACCGTTCGACGGTTCCCAAAGACGCTGGTGGTCTCGGGAAACGAGCAGAGCTTCATCTGTTCTGCGGTGACCGAATACTTTTCCATGGATCTGCCAAGAAGCACGGGTTTTCTTCCGATCTCATGCGCACATTCTGCGATCGTTTTGACACGGGCGATGTGGGAAGAGAAGGTAGATACGATGATCGCATTCTTGTCATCCTCGTAACTCGTGATGACGTTCCTGACGAGATCCCGGGCAATACGTTCGCTCGGGCACCTGCCGGGCCGGTCGATATACGTGCTCTCTACGATAAGAGCGAGCACTCCTTCCTTCCCGATCTGGCGGAAGCGGGCAAAGTCCGGCGGTTCTCCTATGACCGGCGTTCGGTCAAGCTTGAAATCACACGCATAGACGATCGCACCGTGGGGTGTGTGTAACACCGGGGTCACGGTGTCGATAATCGAGTGTTGCGTGCGGACGAATTCGAGCACCAGGTTCTGGGAGAGCGTGTAACGCTGGCCGGCCCTGAGTGCAAAGAGTTTGTTGTTCACGCCGAACTTCTGCTCACCGGAGATCTGCTGACGGATCAGTTCCGTCGCATACGGTGATGCAATGATCGGGGCATTGTACCGGTGTGCCAGTTTCGGGATAGCTCCGATGTGGTCGAGGTGCCCGTGCGAGCAGACGATCGCTTTGACCGTCCCTTCGATCCCATTCATCATGGTATCGTCCGGTATTGCCTTGATCTTGATCAGATCAAGGGAATGCATATTCTCAATTTCAGCATCCTCGTGGATCATTATCTGGTCCAGCCGGAGTCCCATGTCAAAGATGACAATTTCCTTTCCGCAGCGGACGGCGGTCATATTCCGCCCGACCTCGTCGTAACCGCCCACTGCAATAATTTCTATATCCATTTTTTTATCTCCTTACTGTTCTGTATGTTATTCTGCCTGAAGAATTCCCCGGTTTGATGAGGTTATCGCTTGATACGTGCAGGATTGTCTTTATCGATCATCTGGCGTGTCGAGCCGGTAAGATACATCGGGGCTTTCTTAAGTGAAGATACCCGGGCAGAGCCGGTCAAAAACATAGTGACCTTAAGCTGCTGGTGTATCACGTCAATCGCGTTACTAAGTGCCTCGTCGTTTTCCATCGCGGGTTTGAGCAGGGGAAGAGCCATCCCACAGAGATCCGCTCCGAATGCAAGCGCCTTTGCCATATCAATGCCGCTCCGGATACCGCCGGACGCAATCACCGGGCTGCCAGTTGCGAGCACTTCTGCAAGACTGACTGCCGTAGGAATACCCCAGCTGGCGAAATCCTGCCCCAATGACTTGAGGGCATGATCTTTTGCATTCTTGCTCTCGTCTGCCCGTACACTCTCGACCGCGGCCCAGGATGTTCCACCCCAGCCGCCGATATCGATCGCACTGACTCCCGCACCCCAGCACTGCCGGGCGATGGTCGCAGAGATCCCGCAACCGGTCTCTTTTACAATGACCGGCGTCTTGAATTCGCGGCAGAGTGCTTCAATGGCCGCAAAACAGCCGATGGCATTATGATCGCCTTCCGGCTGGATAGCTTCTTGCAGGAAATTTAAGTGAATCGCCAGTGCATCCGCTTCGATCATCGATACAGCACGCTCTGCCCATTCAATCCCATGGTCACGGAGCTGGACTGCTCCAAGGTTTGCGACCAGGAATGCATGGGGCGCCTCATCCCGCACAATCGAGAACGTATCCTCGAGTTTGGGATTCTCCAGCGCCGCACGCTGGGAACCGACACCCATGCCGGCCCCAAAGTGCTCTGCTGCCCGTGCAAGCCGGGCGTTCACGTCTTTTGTTCCCGGGTGACCACCGGTCATGGCCGAGATGAAAAGGGGAGATGAAAACGAGTGGTTCAGGAACCGGGTCGAGAGATCGATGGAGCCCATATCACATTCCGGCAGTGCATTGTGCACAAACCTGATACCTGAAAACCCGGCATCCCCGCTCTCGACGGCCTCTTCTGCACAGATACGCAGGTGATCAAGCTTCCGCGAGGAGGTAAACCTCTTTTTGTCACTCATTTTGACTTCCCCTTAACCGTTGTCCCGCCGTGGGCAGATCCTGCAAGGAAGTCTGCCACCCGCGAGACGTGAAAGATATCTGACCCGATACCTGCATCGGCAAGTTCGAGCAGTTCATTGATTTTGCCTCTCATTCCACCGGTGACATCGGTATGTATCGAGTTGCCGATGCGGAGAGTTGGCATTGTATCCCGGGTAATTTCGGGAATAACCCTCTCTCCATCCAGCACTCCCGGTACATCGGTGGCGAGCCCCACACGGCTGATACCCAGTCCAACCGCGAGATACCGCACGAGCTGATCGCCCGAGACAATACAGGCTCCTTTCGAAAGGTCCATCACCACGTCGCCGTGGATCACAGGGACCATCCCGAGATCAAGCATCGTTTCGAGATGCCTGCATTCAAATGAAACAAGTCTGCCATTATCCGCAATCGCGGTATGAAGAGGATGGACCCCTATTGCGGCAACACCCTGTTCCCGGAGGGTGGCAACAACCTCCTCGTTTAGCCGGCTGACAGCCCGGTGGGTAACATAGATCCCCTCGGTCTGCCCTTTTCCGGCACCGACATCCAGCTTATACCGCTTCGCCTCAGGATGCCCGCAGGAACCGGCACCGTGGATGACCACGATACCATCAGTTCGTGCCCGGGCAATCGCCCCGGCAATGGATGCCAGCTGGTCGCGGTTGATTGCACAGTCGGCACTCTTATCGGTGATTACGCTCCCGCCAAGTTTCAAAATCAAGCGGTCAGACATTTCTCTCCTTGCGTGCGCCTTCTGTATCTATACCGGTAATGATCGCCCGTGCATCACACGCCTCAATGGCATTGGCTATCCGGTGTTTGATGGGTTTGGGACAGAGCGCAACCATACAGCCCCCCCCGCCGGCACCCGTGATCTTTGCCCCGAATGCCCCGGCAGAGCGTGCAGCAAGCACCATCTTTCCGAGCTGCGGGTGCCCGACACCCAGCACTTCAAGCAATGCATGGTTCATGTTCATGTATTTCCCCAGTTCCTTGGGATTGCTAAGATGATGGATCGCGCTCATGCTCACTCCTTCAATTGCATCGAGAACGGGGTCGACAATATTGGGATGCTTTTTCTTGAGTTCGCTCACCTGCTCCACCATTTTTGAGGTGCTGTGGGAGACGAGCGAGTCCCCAATCACCAGGTGAATGTTCTGCGGAGGCAGTCTCCTGCGAGAACCGCCACTGATAAGGACGATCCCCCCGTATGCAGAGACGGTCGTGTCCGTGGGGCTTGCCCGCCCTTTTTGCACGGTCTTTTCGATCTCAAAGGCCATATCAGCAATATCTTCCCGGGTTTTATGCAGGGAAAATTCATCGTTGATGGCAGACAGGGTGGCAACCGTGACTGCAGCAGATGATCCGAGGCCGGAAGAACTCGGGATCTGGGAGTTGATGTAGACACTGCCCGTCACGCCAAGAGCCTCGAAACACCCGTCAATGTATGCAGATTTCGCCCGTTGGGAACGCCGGGTGTTTCTCACCGTGACAAACACCCGGGGCTTTATGGCCATAGCTATGCCGGGCTTTCCATAGACCACTGCATGCTCACCGAACAAGAATACCTTGCCCGGTGCACTCCACGTTGCCAACTTTATATCACCGTAATGGCTGCGTACCCTACGACTTCACGGGTGTCACCGGTGACATCCCCGCTCGTCGCATACCGGATAAGCTTTGCCGTTTTCGCCCCAAGCCCTTTGCAGGCAGTCACCATAGCGGTGATTGGGCCGTACCCGCAGGCTGTTACGCGTCGCTCCTCAATTCGCCGGTAGAATTCCACCGTATCAAGAGTTGCTAACGGTTCAATCGCATAGAGATCGTCAGATTTTGCTTTCTGATCGGAAACATAGTGCGAGAAGTCACTGGATGCCACAATCCTGACATCCTGTTTTGTCCGCTTTATTGCAGCACTAATCTTCTCTGCAAGCCGTATCGCGCTTGCATAATCCTGCTGACCCATCATGATCGGGGCAATCCGGGCTCGCGGGAACCGGTACTTAATCAACGGCATCTGCACTTCCAGAGAATGCTCGTCCCGCTGGGACAGTTCATCGGTCTCCATATCAAGCGACTCGACAAACTCGGTGTCGGTATCAATCACACCAAGCGGGGTCTCCCAGGGAACTGCAGAAACACAGCTGATATATCCGCGATGGGAGGGACCAATCACTACAAAAGTACCAGAGAAACCCGGGTCTATAGTCCCAAATGCATGGGCGGCTACCTGTCCTGAATAGATATACCCTGCATGGGGCGATACGATACCCAGAGGTGCTCCCTCTACTCTGGTGCCGGAGAAAAATTTCTCCAACAGTTGTTCCAGATGCGAGGGGTCACGCGGGTAAAACATGCCGGCTACTGCGCATGTACGCATCTTCATCGGATCAACCCTCTGGTCGAACTAATATATCTAACGATCGGTCACCTTAAAAAAAAGATGAACTGATCAAAACTCAGTTTCGAAGTCCTCTGAGGTGAGTGCCGTCGAGATACCGCGGAGCCGGAGCATCTCACGGGTGAGCAGGAAGTAGATCATGGAGAGCGCCTTTCTGCCCTTGTTGTTGGTCGGGATGACAAGATCAACATACTTGGTCATGTTGTTGGTGTCACAGAGTGCGACAACGGGGATACCGCACTGGACAGCCTCGTTGATAACCTGTGCATCGCCTATCGGGTCAGTGACAATAATCACTGAAGGTTCGATATATTCAGAGAGGACGGGGTTGGTCAGGAGGCCCGGGATGAACCGGCCGGTGGCAGACATTGCACCAAGGGTGTCGGCGAACTTCTTTGCCGGGTACTGGCCGTACTGGCGGGATGTAACCACAAGAATATTGGGTGCCTCAAACTGGTTTAAGAACTTGGCTGTGGTCTTGATCCGGGCATCGGTCTCGCGGATATCAAGGATATACAGTCCATCGCCGCGGACGCGGTAGATGAACTTCTTCATATCTTTGCTCTTCTGCTGGGTGCCGATGTGGACACCGGCTGCAAGGTACTCTTCGACGGGGATGAGTGGCTCTTTTAATTCAATTTCCATTTCGTTTACAGGGTTCATAGCTGTTCCTCTATGCGTATCAGTTCGTTTAATTTGGCAATGCGTTCTCCGCCAACGGCTCCGCATTTTAAGAAAACACAGGAGAACGCAGTTGCGAGGTGGGCGATTGTCGTATCGGTAGTTTCGCCGGACCGGTGGCTCATCACCGTGTCCAGGCCATGGGTGTGGGCGAGCCGCACTGCGTCATAGGTCTCAGTGAGGGTTCCCACCTGATTGGGCTTGATGAGTACGCAGTTTGCGGCATCCTTCTCGATACCCTGCGCAATGCGGTCAACCTGTGTCACAAAGATGTCATCCCCACAGAGCAGGCAACGATCACCAATCTGACGGTTGAGTTCTGAAAAAGCGTCGAAGTCATCCTCAAAGAGGGGATCTTCAACATAAACAAGATTGTAGGTGTCAACAAGCTCGGCAATGTATGCAATCTGCTCTTCGGTAGAGCGTGTCTGGTTGCGGTACTTGTACCCTTCCCCGGTCCACATCTGGCTTGCCGCAACATCGATACCCATGTCGACTTCTACATTCATTTCGTCGGCAACAAGTCCGGTTGCCTCGGCAATGAGCTCAAATGCGAGGGCATCGTCAATCTGCGGTGCCCACGCACCCTCATCACCCTTGCCGCAGGATTTCCCGTTTTTCTTTAAGAGTTCCTTGACATGCCGGTGAACTGCCGCATTGGCAAATACTGCCTCTTCTGTATCGGCTGCGCCCCCGGGCACGACAAGAAATTCCTGAATTTCTGTTGCATTTGCCGCATGTGCCCCGCCACCAATAATATTACCTAAAGGTAGCGGCATCTCTTTTACAAATGCCCCGCCAAGATAGCGAAAGAGCGGCATGTCACTTGCTGATGCTGCTGCCTTTGCATTTGCAAGCGAGAGTGCTACTGCAATATTTGCGCCAATCTCAGAGAAATCAGCAGTCCCGTCGATATCACGAAGTTGCTCATCGAATGCTTCCTGGTCACAGGCATCCATGCCGATGAGTGCGGGGAGCACATTCTGGTAGGCGTAGTCGACCGCTTCGCGGGGCGGTTTGACTTTTGCCTCAAAGGCCCCGGTGCTGGCACCGCTGGGCGCTGCAGACCTTCCAAAACCATTCGCCGTGTACACGTCCGCTTCGACGGTCGCATTGCCCCGGCTGTCCAGGATTGTCCGCAGTTCGATAACCTCAATGGTCGTCATACGTATTCTACTTCCTCTTTACCGTAATGGGGATGGTGTGGTTGTTGAATTCCTCGATGGCGATCTCAAGCGGATCGATCCGTGTCGTTGTTACAAGTAACGGAGCACCCATTGATATCTGCAGAGCCCTTGCTCCAATGATCCTTGCCCGTTCATACCGGGAATATGTTTGCGTCTGCATTTGTTCTTCCTCAAAATGATGTTTTTTTGTTTTGATATATGGGGTCGCTGAGATTCGAACTCAGGTCACTGCGTCCCGAACGCAATAGGATGGTCCAGGCTACCCTACGACCCCTCGTTCATCTAGTCAATCTACTGGTAAGGGTTGAGCTCGTCTATGATCACTTTGTGTGTCAGCAGCATGCGCCTGCAGCAGTACCGGGTAATATTAAGATCGGTGAGGATCTGTTTGGGATCCTCGCCTTTCTCCCGCCTCTGCCTGAACTCTTCCCACGCGGTGGAAATTGGTTTTCCACAGGTGAAACATCGTACGGGTATCATAAATTTTAACCTTTCTTCATTTCTTTTATCTTAACGATAAGACTTTTGGAACTTCGCCCTTGCACCGGAACCGTGAGGCTTCTTCGCTTCTTTCTGTCGCGAGTCGTTGACAAGGAGCGTCCTGTCATAGGTCAGGTAAATATCCTTGATCTGGGGTTCGTTGTGCCACTGGAGGATGCCGCGGGCAAGTGCGGTCCTGACCGCCTCTGCCTGTCCCATCACTCCGCCACCTGCGACATTGATGGTTACATCGATGCCGTTTACCGCATTGGGTACCAGGAGGAGGGGCTCAGAGATCTTCATCCGGGTGACATCCGAACCGTACTGTTCGAGCGGTACGGAGTTGACCCGGATAACGCCTTTACCTGCCTTTAAGGTTGCCCGTGCAATCGCAGTCTTGCGTTTTCCGCTTGTGTTAATGATCTTTACCATGGGAACCAGCCTCTAGAACTTTGCTCCGAGGAACGTGCTCACAGCACCGAGGGTGATGTGGGCCGGGTTATTCAGACGGTTCATGTGTGCGTCTTCGAGCACTTCCATCTCTTTGCCGACAAACTCTACCGGAACACCGACGTAGCACTTGATGCGCTTCATGGCCTCAACACCACGGGGGCGTTTGTACGGGAGCATGCCGCGGATCGTCCGCTTCATGAGATGGTCGGGCCGGCGCGGGACGAACGGACCCCAGCGATTGCCGCTGGCACCGCGTTCAACCTTGTGCTTGTAGTTGCCAAGCACACGTGCACGACTACCGGAGATGATTACTTTTTCTGCGTTGACAATCGCAATCGTTTCGCCGGCAAGCCCGCGCTGTGCGACAAGGCTTGCAAGACGCCCGAGAAGCAATCCGTCACCGTTGATAATTGTTACCATATTTTTTTCACCTCAGGATCCGGACACCGCTGCCTTTCGGGTTGTCCTGCAGGAGCTGCTCAATTGTCATACACTGTCCCTTTGCGTCCTTGATCTTGCTGGTGGCTGATGCTGAAAAGTTCAGCGCTGCAACCTTGACGGACTGCTCAAGCAGACCGCTGCCGAGCACTTTGCCGGGGACGATGATCGTCTCACCATTCTGGGCATAGCGGTTGATCTTCGACAGGTTGACCTCTGCGTAATTCCTGTTGGGGGTCTCTAACCTGCTTGCAATCTCGCGCCAGATTTTAGCCTCATTCTCACGTGACTTGTTCTTCAAGAGTAAGATAAGACTGGTAAGACGGGGGTTCGTCTTTTCCACAATTCTTGTCATTTCTTTTCATCCCCTGATATTTCGCCTAGCTGCTGTTCCAGCTCGTCTGCCTGCTCCCTGACATACAGAAGTGCCCGATTCATGATCTCTCTTACCGGCAGTGAACCGTCGCCCTCGACCACGAAAATATAGCGGTCTGCTTCGGCGGATACACGAATTGCCGGTTCATCACCGATACCGCTCGCAATGCATGCCTTTTCACAGAGCTTGCACATGGAGCAGTCGGTAAGTTTACCATTGACTACTTCGACTTTCTTGCCACGAACTGCAAGCACCTTGCGGGGACATTCTTCCACGCACATACCACAGGCATCACAGGCTTCGCTGATCGAGACTACGGGGTGATTTTTATACCCGCAGACAAGGGTCGGCTGCCATTTTGCGTGCTCCCTGCCGGTATTGAGGATTGCTTTTGCTTCAAGGACAAGTTTCTGCCCCTTCGTGAGTTTCACGATGGGCACATTATCGTACACCGGTACCGCTTTTGGATCCTGCGGGATCAGATCGCTTGAACTGACCATGCGGGGGCCTTCGGCGCTTAACGTGTAAGTGACCGTGCAGCCCGGGCATCCTACCCCGCCGCACGTGCATTTCTCTTGTGTCGAATAAGATGAGAGATCGGTCTTGATGGGTATGAGCCCAAGGCGGTGGGCCAGCATCTCGTCGAAGAGCGCACTGGTATTGTCATAGATGCGTACATCTTCAATTGCGAGGGTTGGCACTTCGCCGATCATTGCCCGCCGGAAGGCGTTGGCAAATGCCGGGCTTGCTCCCGAGAGAGTGAATCGCGCCAAGGAGTCATCCAGACTGGCGAATTCTATCTGCATCACACTCTCCTGCCACGTCTGCCGCCTTTAGCGCGGCATGAGTCGTGGGGAATCGGTGTAACATCTTCAATGCGCCCTATGCGCATGCCTGCACGAGCGAGTGCACGGATGGCTGCCTGGGCACCTGGCCCGGGGCTGCGCTGCTTGCCCTGTCCGGGTGCACGCACCTTGACATGGACTCCGACAATGCCCTTTTCACGGGCTGCCTGGGCAACATTTCCTGCCATCTGCATGGCTGCATACGGGGAGCTCTCGTTCCGGTCCTGCTTGACGACCATGCCACCACTGCTTTTTGTGACCGTCTCTGCACCGGAGAGGTCAGTTACTGTTATGATGGTGTTGTTGAAGGATGCGAAGATGTGAGCAACGCCCCATTTTTCCTTGTCATTTGCTGCCATTATCTACCTCCCCGCTGGTATCCCTGCTGGGGGGCTGCTTTGGGGTTGCTTGCCGGTTTGGCAATGCGGGTCCGTTCTGCATTTGATTCGCTGACGAATGAGGACGTGCCATAGTAGGAGATCTGTCCTTCTTCAATCCGGCCGACATGGTAGCTGGGGATGGTGGTACGCCTTCCGGCGATTGCAATGTGACCGTGGGTGACCATCTGGCGCGCCTGTTTCGGCGAGCGGGCGAGTCCCTTGCGGTGGACCATGGTCTGGAGCCGGCGGTCGAGCTGGGCCTGCACCTTTAAGGAGAGCACTGCTTCGATATCTGCATCGATACCGAGAAGTCCTGCACGCTGAAGGTGGCTGATAAGCTCGTCTTTCTTTGCTTCGAAAATTTTCTTATCGATGGCGCTGGATGCGAGCACGAGAAGGTTACGTGCGCCCTTGCGGTATTTGCGCAGGTCTGCCTGTGCCTTCCAGACTTCGCGCTTGTTGCGCAGACCGTATTCGATGACAAGGCGCGTTTCTGATTCGATGCGCGTCTTTTCAAAGGGGCGCTTAGGAGTCTGGTAAGACTTGTGGTTCTTTCCGGGGTATCCCATGATTAGTTACCTGCCTTCTTCTTGCTCACGCCGACGGTCTTACCGGTTCTGCCAGTAGATTTGGTACGCTGACCACGGACTTTCTGGCCGGTCTCATGGCGGATGCCCTTGTAGCACCGGATCTTTCTCATGAGGTTGATGTCTTCGTCGTTTGCGAGAGTGACATCAGCACCTAAGAGGTGCTTTGTTTCGCCAGTGTACACATCTTTCGGCCGGTTTGACATCCATGCCGGAATCTTCGTGGTGTACTCCTCAATAGCGGTCCGGAGCCGGTTTACCGACTCCTCGTCAAGGCGACCGAGTAATGCGTACTCATCAACTTTCGCCATTCGGGAAACAACCGTGGAAGTATGCCTGCCGACACCCTTGATGCCGGTGAGCGCAACTCTCACGGATTTGGTACCATCGAGATCGGTGGTTCCAACCCTTACAAAGTATTTTATATCGTTTTCCTGAGCCATCCAATCCCCTCGATTGGTGAGATTGTCTCTTTTAGCGCTGAGGGGGAGATTTGAACTCCCGAGTCCTTTCGAACACAGGTTTAGCAAACCTGCGCCATACCAGGCTTGGCTACCTCAACAGAGGAATCTCGCATCTTGTACAGACACTCGCAGTGGATAGTCACTGCTCCATGAATGGTGCTTTATAATATGCGCATAGTTGGGTAATAAGTGTTGCGGGCAGCCGGCTTATTGAGACATGGTAGAGGATAGAAGGAGTTGTGTATCTATCGTAATTGGCATTTATTTTTCCCTATATTGTATGCCGGATTTCGGGATGTTGTGTTATTAGTACCTTAGTATGCGGACATTCTATTTCAAAAATGCCGGGTTCGGATATTCGCTGAGGAAGCGGCATTCCCTCATCCGCCACGGGGGCACCCCATCTGGGGGGCGGCACAATCCTAACAATTTTATGATTCTTATATCAGTATGACAGCTCGCAAGCAGGAAATTGCACACACTAAGTATACACACTGGAAATGGAGAAAATATCAATATCCGATAACGGTCAGTTCCGGGATCTTTTCAAAATGCCCGTCACGCGTCACAATCTCCCCATCAAAACAAAGTGCAGCAGCCGCTATCACCTGATCAAAGTCTCCCACAGGACTTCCCTTATCCAGAAGGGCAGCGGACAAATAGCCGAATGCATGATAGATATCATTGCCGAACGGGATCTCCTCAAATGCTGCCAATACTTCCAGTACTTCTTCAACATTTTCTTTCACCCGGAGAGAACGATAAGCACCTTCAAAAAGTTCAAGCGCATTTACCGGAGTAACAAAAAGCACTTTTCCTTCAGCTTCCAGCTCTTGGAGTTTTGCAAGAGCCTTCGCATCATGCCGGATAATATCCACAATAAATGAGGTATCAGCAACCGGCATCAGAACTCGACCCTGCGAAGCGAACTGTGCCTCATCTCTTTGGATACCCGTTCAATAGAATCTGCAAGTTCGGGATTCGCACCAATCTCTTTGAGGACTTCTGAGAGTCTTTTCTTTTTTGGATAGTGTTTCATGATCACATCGGAGAAGCTGGCTTTCTCATCCTTCTTCAGGTCTTTTAACCGATCATACGCCTCCTCAGTAATGCTGATCGTTTTCGTAGCCATGATCAGTTCTGTGTATGTATGTGTATTTAATAATAATTCCCGGTTTTACACGCTCCCGGATGACCCTCTGAATGTTTTGCTCATCCTCATCTTCTCACCCCCTTTTTTTTCTTGGATTATTGGAGATTTTTCCTGAAGAAAGGGGCGGGTACCCCTCCCTCAGCATGAGAGGCGGTACCCCCTCCCCCTCTCCAAAAAATGAGTGTGGGGGACTCCCTAACCCCCTGTCCTCAACAAGACAGGCTCCCACCCCCCCTCTGGCTGCACGCACTCGGCCACGGCTTCGCATGGATTCACGACGAAGAGGGCATTTCTCGACCGGTGATTTGGCCGGGGGATGGGTACCCCTCATGTGCCCGGAGGGGTACCCACCCCCTCCCCCTCTCCAAAAAAAGAGAGGGGGACCCCCCGCCTCCCTGTCATTCACAAGACAGGGTACCACCCCCCATCAAGACACTTGGGTGGGAAACATGACACCGGTTTCCCTGCACTACCCAAAACGATAATATCGCATGATGTAAGACATATCTTACTGATCAATTATGGAAGTCGGCATTACCCGGATGAGCTCCAAGGGACAGATTGTTATCCCGGCATCAATGAGAACAGACTTACCGGAAGGAGAAAAACTCCTCATAATCAGGGACGGCGAGCGCTATATCCTCAAGCCCCTCAACGACCTCGAACCTGCACTGCAGGAGGATATCCTGTTCGCAGAAAAGACCGAACAGGCATTCGAGGAATATATAAAAGGGATGTTCCATAAGAAAAAAGCAGGAGACTTCATCGATGAGATGTCTTCATGGTGACGGTTGCTTACCATTCTCACTTTGAAAAAACCATCCGGAAGATCCATGATGCCCAGCTCAAGGAGCGGGTCAAGCAGCAGATCATAAAGATCATCAGCGATCCGTCGATAGGAAAACCCATGCGATATTGCCGGAAACAGACCCGGGAAGTGTACATTCCCCCATTCCGGTTATCCTACTGGTTCGACAAGCGGAAAGATACCCTCGTTTTCCTCGCGCTCTATCACAAGGATGAACAATAAACCAGGGCTACGGAAAAATATCATGGGATAGTTTTTACTCTCCGGTCCTCTTCCCTATCCCAGTTCAAACGTAGTGACACCGAATATCTCATCCAGCGGGAGCGGGACGGGATCCCGTGTCGTATAGAGCCGGGCTGTATAAAAGACCGGGGTCATCTTACGGTCCTGCACAAGGGCGACCGCAGCTGTATTCGGGACCGGGATATCAAGATAAAACTGCTCGCCGGGAATTCCCGCAACCAGACCATTAAGAATCCGTTCAGCGGTAGCCCGGTCACGCGCAAAGAGCGGGCCGATCTTATGACCCGTGTGGCAGACCCGCCGCACACCATACCCGGCTATCTTGCCGTCGCGGTCAACCTGTGCCAGACCATAATGCCCTTTCTGCCTTATCCAACACTGGAGGAACCGCTCGCGGCGGGCCGGGAAATGTGCTGCGTCGTAGGATGCCAGCAGGTTGAAATTCACATCGCGGATCGGTACCAGACCATCTGGCATCGTTCCCCTGCCAATGCTCTCGTACCGGGCATTATTGTAGTGCAGGAACATCCCGCCGTCTTTCTGGTACTTGTCCACCATCGCGACAACGCCATCACAACCCACCACCCGGGTGCCGGCATGTTCCATCGCAAACCGGTAGAGCTGCATCCCAATCCCCTTGGCACGGTAAGCCGGATTGACAACAAAAAAGCCGTAAAACGAGAACCGTTTACCATAGTTGACCACCGAGATCGTGCCTACGATCTTCCCGTCCGTTTCCGCACAAAAGAATCCTTCCGGATCAGCAGTAAAGAAACATTCCGCATCCGCAAGCCCGGGGTTCCAGCCCTCACTGGCTGCCCATGCTACCGCAGTTGAGACTTCTTCTCGCATCATCGTCCGGAACTGGATGTCCTTCATATATCCTGATCTCCTGGTACGGTTATTGGCATGAAAACTACATACACGTGACGGTTTTTATGTGACAGGGAGGCACAAAACACCATTACTTCCAAAAACGTCAAAAAATTTTGTTCTAAAAAAAAAAGAGGAGGAAAAACCAAAGAAAAAAGAGGAGATGCTCTCCCTACATCGCATTGACAAGCGACCTGCGGGTGATGAGACCGAAGAGTTTACCCTTGTCCATCACCGCAATCGAACTGATATTCTTTTTTACCATCGTATCTATCACACCTGAAACAGGGGATGAGTGTTCCACGAATATGAGCGGAGCGCTCATGATATCCTTAACGAGCAGGTTCCGGATCCGGTGATCCTGGTGGTTGTCACCGACCGATTCGCGGAACTTCCGCATCGCCACTGCTACATCAGTCTCGGTTACGATACCGGTGAACTTTTCATGTTCGGTTACAACAAACCGGGTGATATTGTCATCGAGCATCCGGCGCCGCAGGTGAACGACCCGTTCGTTCGCTTCGATGGTGACGGCCTTTTCTACAACACCATCCATACTGTTCTCCGGCCTGACCTTTTTGAGCAGGTCAACGGCACTTACCTGGCCGATGAGGTTATGATCCCCGTCATACACCACCACCAGCTTATAGCGCTGGAGCAGCGGGATGAGCACATTGATGCTCTCATCCGGATAGACGCTGGTGAAATCCTCCTCAATTACACTTGATACATGGATTGAAGTCGGGGCGATATCGGAGTTCTGCTTGCTCCCCAGCTTCTCTGCAATCGCTTGCCGTGAGACCGTACCAATTACAGAGTTATTATGAACCGCTATCAGAGGGTCGATGCCTTCTGAGAGCATCTTATCGAGCGCTTCGGTGATCTTTGCCGATTTGGCTATTGTAGTCGGTTTTACCATTACATCTTTGATAAAAACTTCTTTTGTCATTTCGCCACTTCCTTTATGATATCATCGCGTTTTATGATCCCGGAAATCGTGCTGTTCTCCATGACAACAAGACTGTTGACATGATGTCTGTCCATCAATGCGATAGCGTCGGGGAGCAGGGTGGTTGCAGGAACCGTGATAACGGGACTCGTCATCACGTCTTCTGCAATCACCGATGCGACCATAAGCGAACTTGTGCCGCGTGCCCCGCCTGCCTTTTCACGTTTCATTATGGCTACGTCTTTTCCAACCACACCCGATATCTTGGGCTCATCTTCATAGAATGCAAGGTTCGTTTCTGTGATGATTCCGGCAGGCTGGCCATCATCATCCATCACCAGCACCTTGTCATTGCGTTCACGCATCACGCTGATCACATGATCGAGCGAATGGTAGCGGCTGACCGTCACCACATCTTCCATCACGTCCCGGACCGGGGGGTTCATGCCCCGGACAAAGGCGGATTTCATCAGATCGGTCTTGGTGATGATCCCCACAACGGATCCTCCCTCAACCACCGGCACGCTGCTGATGTTCTTCTCAGAAAACATCTTTGCAATCGTCTTAATCCCGGTATCGGGATTAACGGTCACGGGGTTTTCAGTGGCAAGGGCGCCCACCGGGATCCGGTCGAGCGGGCGCCGCCTCCATGCCGGTTCACCTTGCTTAAGGCGATAGGCAATATCTTTTTTTGTGAGAATTCCGGTCAGTTTCTCATCTTCCATAACCAGGATGCGTGAGATCTTGTGCCTCACCATCAGGTTCCGGGCATGCGCTACAGTTGCATCGGGAGAAACGAAAAAGACCGGTGCAGTCATTACGTCACGTGCGAACATGGCAGTCATCCCCTCGCAAATGCCCGGACCAGATCGAACTCAGTTACGAGCCCAATCAGCCGGGAATCTTCTATAACCGGTAGTGCACCGATATTCTTTTCCAGCATCTCGCGGGCTGCCTCATTGATACTCCGGTCCGGTGTAGTAGTCCAGAGATTGCCGTTGATGAGAGTCCGTATAGGCAGTGCCATCACTTCAGAGACATTCCCGGTAGTAAGCCGGGTGAAGACTTCCCGGCTGCCGAGATAGCTCATCAGGTCAGTTGCCGTGACAATGCCATACAGTACATCATCGCTCACTACGGGCAGCCGGCGGAAACGGTATTTCGTCATATCGTGAGTAACGGTTGCAATCGGGCAGTCCGGAGCAGTAACCCGCAGGGATGTACTCATAATGTCTTCTACTTTGAGCGGACTTTGCTGTGCTCCCAGCACCCGCATCACATCCCGTTCGGTAACAATTCCCTCCAGCACCCCATCGTTATCAACAATGGGGAGCCCGCCGATCTTCTTTCCTACAATCTCTGCTACAGCTTCGTGGATAGTTGAGTCGTGTGAGAGCGTGACAATCTGCTGTGTCATGATTGTCCGAACGTTCTCGTTAACCGCCGAAAGCAGGTTACCGCTGTGTTTGACCTGAACAAGCTTGTACTTGTCACCCCCGCCCATGAAATTGATCACGTCACCGGAAGTGACGATCCCCCGAAGCTTCTTTGTACCGGCATCGGTAACGGGGAGTCTCCGGAAGCCGCACTTTGTCATCTGTTCAACGGCCCCCATAATACTCGTAGTGGGAGGAACAGAAATGACGTCGCGGGTTGCGATCGCCATGATCTCGCCTTCCTGCTCTGCAATATGTGATTTAAACTCAACCGGCCCGCGGTCAAGTTTCCCCTGCATCTTTAAGAGCCGATCGCCCTGTTTGATGCCCCGATCGTTCTGGTGCATTCTCACCTCATGCGGGTCTTAAAACCCACTTTCCTTAATTATTCCTGGCCTTGATTCTTCCAGAGATATACGGTCCATTTTGATCCTGCTGATGATAAGCGCAGTTCACGCAAGTGCAGCAAGGATGTCGTGCCGGTCAACGATCCCGACAAGAGTTTCCCCTTCAAGAACGGGTAGCCGGCTGATATCATGTTTTACCAGCAGTTCTGCTGCATACCTTACCGGCTCATCGGGTGCGATCGTGACCACGTCACGGGTCATCACGTCCTCGATCGTTGTATGGGCATGCTGGGCGACTGCTGACCGTACCCGCTTGGTACTGATCAGGTCACGCCTTGAGATGATGCCTGCAAGCCGCTTCTTGTTAATAACCGGGAATGCAGTAAACCCGCTCTCGATGATCAATGACTGGATTTTCTGGAGTTCGTCTGCAGGGTCCGCTGCGACCACGTTTTTGTTCATGCATGAGGCAACCGTCCCGTGCAATTCATTGCGCGAGATGATAACGGGAAAGAGATTCGAAAGAAGAATTCCTCCCCGTATATGGCGTGTGGAGTCAACCACCGCAGCACTATCCGTATGGAAGCTTCGCATTGTTTTTGCCACCTGTTCGATTGAGTCTTCAGGATTTACCATCGGTGCGTCCTTAACAAATCCCTCAACCGTTACATTTGACTTTGTTGCAGTTACCCGCAATCCGTCCGTGAGGTCGATATAGCCGATGAGGATTTTCTTTGCATCCACGACATAGACTTCACGGAAGCGGCTATCCCTGAGGATCTGCCGTGCCTTTGTTATCTGGTCACTGTTTTTCAGCACAGGGATCTCCAAGGAGAAATCCTGTGCTGTTTTCATGTGATTTTATCCTCGTCACGGCAGCCTGGACAGATCATTATGCCATCTACCCGCTTAAGGTCATCAGACATCTGGTTGCAGCGGTCGCAGACACCCTGCTCAATTACCTCCTCACGGTTGATCTCGATGAGATCCTCCAGCAGGTCATTGAGTTCAGTGGAGATGGTAAGGAGATCCCGGACCGTTACAATACCGATCACCTTGTTGTG
The DNA here is from genome assembly GCA_041645055.1 of Methanoregula sp. Lineage (GTDB taxonomy): Archaea > Halobacteriota > Methanomicrobia > Methanomicrobiales > Methanospirillaceae > Methanoregula. The sequence goes on from JBAZQT010000002.1 coordinate 32,212, forward strand.
TTCATCCACAACGGGGAGTCTCCTTACCTTATGCTTGACCATCATATGGGCTGCATTGCCTGATGTTTTATCCACACTCACCGTGATGAGTGGCGTGCTCATGATTTCATTCACGTGTACTTTGCTCGGTTTGAGATCCTTTGCCACCACCTTGCAGTTGATGTCTTCCTCGGTCACAATACCAATGGGTTTGTTATGATCGAGAATGATTACGCTGCCGACTCCTTCCTGGCACATCACCTTGGCGGCCTTGGCTACCGTGGCGGTCATGTCGATCATGGTCGGATTGCGTTTCATCACTTCCCCAATGGGGACGTGGGTTTCAAACCGGATTGCGTCGGATGTCTTTTTCATGAGTCACCTCCTTGGGTGCGTTTTGTTCTGATGTTTTTACAATTAGCATACTCCCATCCCCTTGTATAAATCCATTGTGGCAGGGGCAAACAACAATGCACGGCAGTAATAACGGGAAAGGCGAACATGGAGGCCTCATGATATCCTACGGCGACCCTGGCCATAAAATACGAGAAACCTAATAAACTGCGTATTCTATACACTACTAACGAATCATGGTGAATTATTTGTACATACGTACGATGCGTAGCCAACGAGGTGCATAGTGAAAATATTTTTACAGACGTTTGGTACGGCAAAGAAGAAATTTTCCAATTTCCTCAACTCATTTTTCAAGAAGAAAAGGACCCGGATTGGTATTTACGGTCCCCCCAATGCAGGAAAGACCACGCTGGCAAACCGTATTGCCCGTGACTGGACCGGCGATGCAATCGGCCCGGTAAGCGAGATCCCGCACGAGACCCGCAGGGCGCGAAAGAAAGAAGATATCATCATTTCAGGCGCTAACGGCAGTACGGTAACGATGGATATCGTAGATACGCCGGGTGTCACAACAAAAATCGATTACCACGAATTTTTAGAGTTTGGCATGGAGAAGGATGAAGCGATCATCCGCGCCCGGGAAGCCACCGAGGGTGTTGCGGAAGCAATGCACTGGTTGCGCGAGGATATCGATGGGGTGATCTACATGCTCGACTCGACGCTCGACCCGTTCATGCAGGTAAACATCATGATGATCGGGATCATCGAGAGCAGGAATCTCCCGGTCATCATCGTTGCAAACAAGATCGATCTGCCCGATGCCGCACCGGCACGTATCCGCAGCGCGTTCCCCCAGCATCCGGTTGTCGCTATCTCCGGTCTTGAAGGCAGGAACGTTGAGGATCTCTACGAAACCATGCTCGAATACTTCGGGTGAAGACATGCCGCACAAGTGTACGAAATGCGGGCGGGAATACAAGGACGGATCAACCGAGATCTTACGAGGGTGCGCGAGCTGTGGCGGTAAAAAGTTCCTCTACGTCAAAGAAGAAGAGATCAACAAGGATGTACTTGAAGAGAAGTCCATCGAAGAAATTGCTGATGAGTCCCATGAAGAGGTACTTGAGGTAGTCGAGCCCACCGTCTCTAAAAAGAGGGAAGTGGAGATGTACGACCGGGTCGAGACTATCCGGATCGTTTCACCCGGGTCCTACGAGCTCAATCTTGAGAAGATGGCAAAAAGCGATGAACGAATCGTGAGCGTAGGAAAAGAAGGCAGTTACATCATCGATCTCATGTCCATGGCAAAAGAAGAACCCAAGAAGAAGAGAGCAAAGAAGAGATAATATTTTTCCTCTGATTTCCGGTTCCTGTTTTTTACTAAGGTACCACACTTTTTTTACGTACCATATCATCCCGCATGAATGGAGGGGAACCTACCGGTTCATCTTACTTTTCCTGCGTTACCGGTCCTGTATTGTTGGGATATTACGGATTACCTGTTTGAATGGCGATAAGACACCATTCCAGGCAGCGAAAAACTAAAAATATGTGCCTCGTCATGTATCAAGTATTACAGGGATGCATTCCTGACATCACGATTGTATCGGCCGCCAGGACATTCATTATTAAAAAGGAATTTATTCCGCCCTCAGCGCATCTATCGGATCCATGTTGGATGCTTTCCATGCAGGGTACATCCCGGAAAGGACACAGACCGCGAGACCAATCGCCATACCCACGGGGATATAAATGATACTTGCGGGGAGGAAGAAGTATTTCGTTGTGCCGATCATGAAACTCACCACAGAGTAGCCGATGATCAGACTTCCTACTCCACCTACACTCGCACCCAGTATCCCCAGAATGACCGCTTCATATAGGAACATCCTGCGCACCTCACCTTTCTCGGTACCGATGGAGAGAAGGATCCCTATCTCCTGAATCCGTTCATTTACCGACATCATCATCACGTTGAAGATACTCGTAGCGGCGACAAGAAGCGAGATGCCACCAATAGCAAGGATGAACGTGGTTATCGATGACAGGGTTGACGTGATTCCGGAAAGCCGGGAACTTGCATCCGAAATCCTCACCGCAGGTTTCTTTTCATCAGTGTTCAATTTCGCGTCAATGACGGCTTCCACGTCCGGGATTGTGTCAATATTCTTAACAATCACATTCACTTGTTTGTATACGTCCTTACCGCCATACTGGTTCGTATACCAGTCACTGGATACGACGATTGCATTATCGGTATTGACGTTGTCCGATGACATCCCTCGCGGAGCGAGAATCCCGACAATCCTGAGCACCGGACGGGATGCATCAGTATCCTTCCCGATTCTGATCCTGTTACCAATCTTTAAATTAAAATTGGTGGCGAAGGTGGATCCCACAAGGGCATCATTTATACCGTCGATATTTGTCCCGTTTGATATCGTGAGGAACTTTGTGATGTCATCCGGATCAATCCCATAGACCGTGCTCCTGCCAGGAACAGCTGCCAGCGTGAATTGAGTACTTGTAGAATATATCGGCACTATCTTATTCGCTGTTCCCGCAGCCAGTTTGATCTTATTAAGCTGCGTTTTTGTAATCCCCGTTGCTGATGACGATGATGACGTTGAACTGGATCCCGTCGGACCCATCCTGACCGCATCTGCAGTGATGACGATGGTGTCTGCACCTGAGGAGAGCTGATCTTTTACCTGGAGCTGCATATTGGTCCCCAGCATCCCCATTGAAGAGATCGCCACAACGCCAATTACGATACCAATCGAGGCCAGGAGAGAGCGCAGGAAATTCAGGCGAACACTCCTTACGGAGAGATCGAAGAAGATATCTTTCATGCGGCTATCCTTCCGTCTTCAAGGGTAATTATCCGGTTTGCGTACTCTGCGATCTTCGGATCATGAGTCACTATGATGACGGTCTTTCCTTCGCGATGAAGACCGGTGAGAATATCCATGATCTGGAACCCGGTCTTCCGGTCAAGATTACCGGTCGGCTCATCGCAGAGCATGATCTTCGGGTCATTGACGAGAGCCCGGGCTATTGCCACACGCTGCTGCTGGCCACCTGAGAGCTGGGTGGGGCGATGGGCACTCATGGCTTCATCAAATCCCACGGCTTTGAGCATGGCTGTGGCTTTTCCCGAATCATCCCTTTTCTTGTGCTTCAGGATGAGCGGGTATTCAACGTTCTCATACGCAGAGAGCAGGGGGATTAAATAGAATTTCTGGAAAACATATCCAATTATATCCCTGCGCATGTGCGTCCGCTCAAGTGCGGTCAGGCTGGCTACGTTCCGCCCCGAAATAAACAACTCTCCCGATGTCGGGACATCAAGGATACCGAGCTGGTTCATCATCGTCGATTTACCAGAACCTGATGGTCCCATGATTGCGACAAATTCATTATCCTGTATTTCGAGGGAGATATGGTCGAGCGCTGTAAAGTCGCCACTTTCCAGATGGTATACCTTGCTGACATCCGAAAACCGGATAAGTGGGGTATCGATCATAATAGATCCCCTACTGTTTCCTGAATTTTGCAATGAGCCACTTGCGTTTGATATACAGAACGATACCGACAACTACGAGAATTCCTGCCGCAATAACCGGGTAGAATGAACTGATACCGCCACCTCTACTGCCGGAAAAGAGACTGGCGCCTCCCATATTACCGCCGGTCCTACCGGTACTCCCCGATCCCCCTGTTCCCGCACTTGTGCTTCCTGAAATCCTTGATACGGAGCTGTTTCCCCCGATGCCTGAATCAGATCCGAGATTGAGGTTCTTGATGACACGGTAATCATTTCCTACTGCATCTTTCCAGAGAATTACAAGAGGGACAGAGGTGAGATCCTGGCAAGTGAATGTCACTTCAAAACTCCCTGAATCATCGGAAGCGAGACTGCCAATAGCATATTCAGCGTACGTTCCTGTGGCTTTTGCCGGGGAGGCAACGGTTACCGTGAGACCTTTGGCATCAGAAATTCCAGTGTTGGTGATATCCCCGGTCAGGTCGTAGTAGGAACCTTTGGTAGTCAGTGCAACATTGTTGACAACCGGTACCGCTGCAGTCTTGTCATTCCCGATGATGACGGGGAGGAATACATCTTTTGAGTGATAGGTGTCTCCGCTCTGGTAACTGATATGGAAGGTCAGGTTTGAATTTTGACTGGGTGTCACGGTAAAAGGAACATCGGCAGAACTTTGTGCAGCAAGCGAACTGACGTATTTTTCTGAAGGGCTGACTTTCGTTCCAGTGCCGGATGCAGTGACATGGATATTATCAATCACTCCATCACGGGGATTGATGATGCTCAGGTTGACTGTTTTTTCTATAGCAAGGGGAAATACCGTGGGTGCATCGGAGATGCTCGCTATGATGTCCGTTGAATCCACCGGAATAAGGAGAGGATAATGGAAAAGATCGTTATCTTTCGTCTCTACCGAGAAAATTGCGAAATGATTGCCTTCGGGGGGAGGTGCAGTAACAAGAAACGAATACTTTATCGTGGAGCCGGATGCGATATAGCTCATCGTCCTCCATTTATCCATACCTGTAACAATGACACTTTCACTGAAAATATTCGGATTTGAAAGACCGATTGACTGATTGCCGGAGTTCCCCAGCGTTATTGATATTGTTCCCTGCTCATAAGGATAGAGAACTGCCGGGTCCAGAGTGACTGATGATACATACAACATCGATGCTGTTGTCGTGGCGGCGCTTGCAACGGGTATTACTGATACTATCAGCAACACAAGAAATACGCTGATTATAACGGAATTTTTCTTCATGATTTCTCCATTGTTCACGGTCAAATAAATTTCCAGAAGATTCACTATTCTTTAAACATTACCATTTCCTGTTTCATTCAGACCTGCAGGGGTCTCATCATCGTAGATAAACACCACTTCGACATTTACCTTGAAATACCGCGCAATTCTGAAAGCCAGATCAAGGGATGGAACATATTTCCCTTTTTCAATAGCGAGAATGGTCTGCCGGTTTACCCCGATTGCATGGGCAAGGTTGTCCTGGGTCAGATCATGCATTGCCCGGAATACCTTGATCTTATTCTTCATCGGTGTCCCATTCTCCATATTTCCGGGCGTAGTATATCCTGAACCCAACGTACAGGAAGATCATCAGGCAGAGAAATCCCAGCTGCACAAAACCCATCAGCCGGGGAGAGAGCAGGGTCACCGTGCGCTGTCCCGGAGGCAACCGGGGAAAAGACGGGACCTGTAGCATCTGTGCCACCGCTCCAATGGAAAAAGTACAGAATATTACCCAGAATACCAGCATTGTCCGTGTCATTGCCAGTTCGGTTATCTTAATGTCCCGTTCATCCTGTATGAGATCCGTCACCTTGGATAGTGCATAGAAAATAAGGGCAACAGCGACGATGAATCCCCCCATAATCAACAGGGGAGAATGGATCTCATCTGAGTACCAGAAAGTACAGACAAGAGCGATGGCAATGCAACCGATGAGCAGATAGAAAGTATTCTTTTTCATGTGCCTTCTTGTATAGGATATAGGACATTTTGTCGTATAAATGTGACTATTCCAAAAAAGTTCCGGAATTATCGGGCGCTTTTACTCCACCCAGATACTATGCAATCGAATAGTCGTTGTACGATCCGCCAGATTTTTAATCCAAAAAGAGACTGCATTATTTTTTAATTTATCGCGTCCTCATCTCGCCCCGTATTCCCTCGTACGGAGCCGGCAGTTCTAGCCGCCGGAAGAACTCATCGGTGAAGATCAGGCTGTTGATTACTGCCCATTCCGCACATCCGTGCCCTAAGCATTTATTGGGGAAGAACGGCTGATTCTTAAGCGCGAGAGGGTTCGTTGCAAATTTCTGCCTGAGGATTTTTTCAAATTTCCCACCGGTTGTTTCTTCGTCCGAACCATGGAAACGTCCATCACCGAGAACCACCCATTCCCGCGTGTAATGCATGAGGTGGTTACGGATCTCGATTAGAATCCGCAGGTTTGCAAATGCCTGGTCACCCTCGTCAAAAGATGAAATTCCTGCTATGAGGAGGATTTTTTGGTATTTTGATAAAAGCGGGGCACGGTCGAAGTTCTTCTCGTTCTTCCACTTCTCGCTAATCAGCTTTAAGAGTGTTTCATGCTTTTCATCAACAAAGTAGTAGGCCTCATCTGCAGCATCAGCATACAGCTCATTGATAGTGGACTCGAGAAACGAGACTGAGGACAGGACCGAGTTGAGGACAAAAACTTCGTGCCGGAGCTGGAGTTCAGCAGAGATCTCTTTTACTTCACGGTATTCCTGCTCGATCGCAAACGCGAGCTGACAGAGAAGTGCTGCCGACTGGATATACCGTACCGAGAAGCAGTCCCTGAACTGGATCGGAGATTCATCTTCACTCGTTTCAAGGGGGATCTTGTCCATCTGTACTATCCCTTCTCTTTGTGAGGTAAAAAAGAGTGAGGCGGCAAAGGTTTGTGCTATTGTTGCATTGACAACAATTATCTCCCGGATTAACAACATTTAATGGCGCACATGAAATCCTTAATTACCTGCGAGCCCCCCTTTGGAGCGTTGATCTCCATCACCAGTCGCGGTCGGTTCATCTTTTTAAATGACCGGCTCCGGTCACTGGGCCTCTCTGCCGGCCAGTTCCCGGTCCTGATGCTGCTGTTCAAGGAGCAGAACATCATACAGGAAACCCTTGTCCGGCACTATCACCTCGATAAAGGAACTATTGCCCGGGCTGTCAGGAAGCTTAAAGATGCCGGGTATATCCGGTGCATCATCGATCCGGATAACCGAAGAGCAGTCCGGCTCTTCCTCACGGAAAAAGGTGAGCATGTTGCCCCCGTGTTGCAGGCAATACATCAAGAATGGGAAGAACAGGTCCTCACGGGTCTCTCCCATGAAGAGAAAGAAACACTCAATTCCCTGATGCGCACTGTTGCGCAGAACAGCCACAGGAATATGCAGAACACACAAAGAGCGACCTGATGCAGACCGCTGATTCGCCCGAAAGGGCACAAGATACCCCGACCGGGAAAGATAACACCGAAGGTATCGCGCTCCTGATGGGCGACCCGAAAAAAGCCATCGTGAAACTCTCCGGGCCCATGATCATCGCGATGTTCCTGATGTCAACCTATAATATCGTCAATGCGATCTGGGTTGCCGGTCTTGGCTCCGATGCATTGGCAGCCGTAGGATTTATCACCCCGATCTTCATGATCCTGATTGGGACCGGCAGCGGGCTCGGTGCCGGCGTCGCATCTGTCATCTCCCGCCGCATCGGTGCAAAAGATAAGAGCGCGGCTGACAACGCGGCAGTCCACGCGATACTCATCACCCTTCTCCTCTCGGTAATCCTCACCATCCCCTTAATCCTCTTTACCGGCCCGATCGTACACCTCTTTGGAGCAGGAGAGGTTGCCGGGCTTGCAACTGAATACGGGCAGGTAATCTTCCTCGGGATGGTTCTCATCCTCTTTACCAATGTAGCGTATGCAATACTCCGGGCAGAAGGAGATGCAAAGCGGGCGATGTATGTCATGGCAGCGTCTTCAATCCTGAACATGATTTTCGACCCGTTGCTGATCTATACAGCCGGCATGGGTATTGCCGGTGCTGCGTGGGGTATGGTAATCTCCCTTGTCATAATATCAGTCGTGCTCAGTTACTGGTTCTTTATAAAGAAGGATACCTATGTTACCATCTCGTACACTGCATTCTCGTGGGACAAGAAGACAATCCGGGATATTCTCGGTGTCGGTTTGCCAGCCAGCTTTGAGTTCTTCCTCATGGCGATCCTCGCGATCTTTATCAACGGCCTGTTGGTTGCAACCGCTGGCACAGATGCTGTCGCGATCTATACCGCCGGGTGGCGGGTTGTGTTCTTCGCTGTCATTCCCCTCATCGCTATCAGTACCTCGGTAATCTCAGTTGCAGGGGCTGCGTATGGAGCACGGCAATTTGCAAAGATCCGGACCACCCACAACTTCTCAGTCTCGCTTGGGATTGCGATCTCGCTTGTCATCAGCGCTGTCACGTTCCTTTTTGCCCGGCAGATCGCTATTATCTTCACCTATTCTCCTGACAGTGCCCATCTCGCACCGGAGATCGCCATGTTCCTTGCCACCATGTGCTTCTTCTACCCGTTCATTCCGCCGGGTATCATGTCGGGATCGATCTTCCAGGCAACAGGCAAGGGAATGACATCGCTTGTCATCTCAGTATTGCGAAACCTGGTCTTCATCGCGGTCTTTGCCTACCTGTTCGGGATCGTTCTCGGGTTTGGCGAACACGGCATCTGGTGGGGGATAGTTGCCGGGGATATTATCGGGGGAACCGTGGCGTTTATCTGGGCCCGGGCCTACATCTCGCGGCTGATTGCAAACCAGTGATACTCACTTTTTTTTGAAAAATGTGCAGCCAGTCAGTTATCCAGGATGCAGTCAATCTCAGCAGAATACATTTTGATATCAATGACCGGTGTCCCGTCAAATGCATCCAGTCCCCGGACTTTTAACACGCCATCGTTGACTTCGAGAAGATCCACCATGCAGAGCGAGACAGGGTTCGGCCGGTCCGGGGATCGTATGACAAACACGCCTTTCTCTGTTGATGTCCCGGGCGGGATTGCCCGGAGGACCGTCCGGTCCGCCCGGTCAAACCAGCAGAGAACCCAGAGATGCTTCCTGCCTTCCATCTGCCAGAGAGCGGGGCGGTATTGTTCATCAATCACGATCTCAGAAACGGTATCCGAGAACCGTCCCTGTCGCGGGGCATCGCCCTTTTCTTTGTAGGGGGATCGAACGTACCCTACAGGGTGAATCACTATGGGTTGGGAAGTCATCGTTAAGAGTGATTGGTGAGAAGGAGTATTTACGAATAGTGAGGGACGATCCAACGGGTTAACCGGTTTCTTTGGGGGAAGTGTTGACCAGATTTCTCCCATCACCGTGTATCATCTCACAAAAATCGTGCGATAAGCCGGGGGGTCTGCCTCAGTTACCCTTATTATACCTCACATCGAATGATGGTAAGCACTTTTAACAATGTGCTGGCAGATGTAAGTCCGACGTGCGATACAAACGCATGGCCTCAAACATGGCTTTGGGATTACAGAGAGTCAGTAAATAAACTGTACTTTTCTGGACTTACGTTTAGTCTATAAGGAGGCTACACTATGGCACGAATGCATGCTCGAAGAAGAGGCAAGTCATGCTCAGTCCGCCCCTACCGCAAGGAAGTCCCCGCATGGTCCAACAAGGACGTAGCAGGGATCACAAAAGTTATCCTTGAACTCCGGAAGGAAGGCGCGTCGAGCAGCAAGATTGGACTGGTACTCAGGGACAGCTACGGAGTTCCCGATATTAAACTTGCCACCGGCAAGCGTCTCGGGGATATCTTAAAGGAGAACAATGTCGCGACTGAGATCCCCGAAGATCTCCGGGACCTCATGACAAAGGCGCTCGGTCTGCGCAAGCACCTGAGTGAGAACAAGAAAGATCTGCACAACAAGCGGCAGTTACAGCTGGTCGAATCCAAGGTTCGCCGTCTCGTTAAGTATTACACGGGAAGCAAGAAACTGCCCAAAGAGTTTGTGTACAAGCCGGAGACTGCAGAGATCCTGCTGTCCAGATAATCCATCTCATAATTATCCACAATGCCTATGTCGCTCAATACCGCAGCAGAAACCGTGGCCGAACAAATTCGGCGGCAGGAGTTCATCGAGGTGTTCGCACACCACGATGCAGACGGCATAGCCGCTGCCTCGATTCTCTGCCATGCGATGCTGCGTTCAGGAATCCGTTTCCGGCTCCGCGTCCGACAGGAGATTACTGTCAAGGCCCTGACCGGGGACGACTCCTACCTGCTCTGCGATCTCGGTGCGGGCATCAAGGATCTCCCCAACGATGCAATCGTGGTGGATCACCACCTCCCGGCATTCGAAGGAGAGTTCCATGCAAACCCGCGGCTTGCCAGTATTGACGGCGATCGCGAACTTTCAGCAGCAGGCACTGCGTACCTTGTCGCCCAGAAGATGGGGGACAACCGCGACCTCGCCGGGCTTGTGATACCGGGTATACTCGGTGACGGACAGGAGATGACCGGTAAAAACCTCGAGATCTTCAACGAGGCGATAACAAACGGCATCATCGTACCGGACCGGGGACTCACCCTATCAGGCAGGGATATGACCGAACGGTTCTACACCGCGATCAGTCCCTATCTCGAAGGTGTTAGCGGTAATGAAGAACTTGTCTCGACGCTCATCAACCAGTCCGCTGGTACTGATGGCGTCAGGCTCGACACCCTGCTCTCACAGATCGTGATCACGTCTGCACCAGGCACGACGCTTGCCGGCCTGAATGCGATATATGGCGACACGTACCACCTCCAGCGTGAAGTGATCGAGGATGCCCACGCACTCACCGCAGTCATTGATGCCTGTGGTAAAGCCGGGCGCGGCGATCTCGCTGCTTCCCTCTGTCTGCGTTCGTCTCACGACATCGACCGGGCATGGGAGATTGCACGAAAGCACCGTATCGGCGTGATCGATGCAATCCACACGGCTCACCCCACAGAAGGAGCACCGGGTGTCTTTGAGATCACGAATGTCACGCTTGCAAGCGATGTTGCCGATGTGTTTGCCCGCTACCGGGCGAACGCACAGCCGGTACTGGTCTATGCACGGGATGGAAAAACCTGCCGGATATCGGCACGCTGTCCTGCCGGAGTTGAACATGAACTCGGCCCCCTGCTCAAAGCACTTGCCTCGGCAAACAATGGGAATGGCGGCGGACATAACCGGAGAGCAGGTGCGACAATCCCCTGCGATCAGATCGGTGCGTTCACGAAAGCATGGCACGAGGCGGTGGCATCATGATGCAGATCGTTGGCATGATCGCAACCCAACACAGGAATGCAGGCGCTGTTGCAGCGGCTCTAATCCCGGACAACATGCACACCATGAGCACCACTGCAGAAGGCGACAGGGTAACGACGATGATCACCGGCACACAGATACGGTCGGTCATTGCATCGGTGGATGATTATCTGATGAATCTGGCAATAGCGGAAGACGCGAACAACGTCTCCGCCCCCAACAACAATCACCAGGTGATGTAAGTATGGCAAAGAAGAAACAGGTTGGAAGAAGAGTAGAAGGCTGGAAGGCCAAGAGCTGGTACAAGGTGCACACCCCCGACAACCTCGGGAAAGTGTTCATCGGCGATACCATTGCAAACGATGCTGATAACGTTATCGGCAGGATCATGACGTCAACACTCGGCGAGATCACCAATGATTACGCCAAGCAGCACATGAAGATGAGCTTTAAGATCAATTCCGTAGCAGGCGACTCGGCATACACCGAGTTTGTTGGCCACGATGTAACAAGGGATTACCTCCGCTCGCTCGTCAAGCGCCGCAGCTCCCGCATCGACTGCCATGTCCCGCTGGTCACCAAGGATGGCAAGAAAGTCCACCTGACCATCAGCTGCTACACGTTTGCCCGTGCCAATATCTCGCAGGAGCACGCAATCCGCAAGATCATCACTGACGCAGTCACCGCACAGGCATCTGCGTGGGATTTAACCACGCTCGTCAACGTGATTGTATCCGGAGAGATCTCACGGGATCTCTTCAAGGCAGTCAAGATCATCTACCCCACCCGCAGGGTTGAGGTAGTCAAGTCAAAGGTTGAGCCCATCGCAGCTCGGATCTCAACTGCATAATTTTTTTATCCTTTTTTTAATTCCCGGCCCGACCGGCAATGACCGGCTGATGGGGGAGTACCGTAATCCGGTGCCCATGGTCCGAACGTTAATAAAATTCCCCGCCCAAAATGGTATCCTTGTGACCTCCATCATCACCGATCCCCTGCGCCAGAAACTCCTGCTGTGCGCAATAGCTCTTGGTGTGGTAATGGACGGTATCGATGGATCTATTGTGAACGTAGCCCTCCCGACAATGGCTGCGTACTTCGACACTGATACGGGAACGATCGCGTGGGTCATCATCACCTACCTGCTCATGATGGCAGGACTCCTCCTCGTTTTCGGGAAACTTGCGGACCGGGGGTATACAAAAAAACTCTTCCTCCTGGGGTTTGTCATCTTCACGCTCGGGTCTGCAGCTTGCGGAGTCGCTCCCACGCTTGATATCCTGCTCGTCGCACGGCTTGTGCAGGGAATCGGGGCTGCAATGATTGCTGCCGTTGCCCCGCTGCTCTGCATACGTTATCTCCCCAAAGAGATGCTCGGCACAGCCCTTGGGGTTATCGCCGCGACCGCCTCCATCGGGTTTGCCGCCGGGCCGGCAATTGGCGGCATCCTCACCCAGTACCTGTCGTGGCACTGGATCTTCTTAGTCAACATCCCGATTGGCATCATCGGGATCCTCTTTGCGGCCCGGGTTATTCCGGGTGATGAACCGGAAGACCACGCAGAATCCTTCGATTACCCGGGCGCTGTCACGCTCTTTGGTGCCATGGTCTTCGGTACCTTCGTGCTGGAAGAAGTTGCCGCCCGGGGCGTAACGGACCCACTAATCCTAACCAGTGTTGCACTCTGCCTGCTCTGCTCGGGACTCTTTGTCATCAGGGAACTTAACATCCCCGAGCCGTTTCTCAACATCCGGATCTTTTTGAAGTGGCAGTTCACCGCAGTTCTCGTCGCGTACCTGCTGGTCAATATTATCTTCATGGGCATCATCTACCTGCTCCCGTTCTATCTGACTATGGAGATGCACTTCGATATGGCGACAAGCGGCCTCTACCTCCTGATACCTCCGGCGGTTGTCGCCATCCTCAGCATCCCGTTCGGGCAATGGTCGGACCGGCATGGGCGCCGGATGTTTGCAGTCGCAGCCTGCGGACTGTTCGTCATCTTCAGCGCCATCTTTGCAGTCCTGTCCCCAGAATCTGGGCTTCTTCCCCTGCTTGCCGGTCTTGTCCTGATGGGAGTAGCGTTTGGGATCGCGGCCGGGCCGGCATCAAGCAGGATCATCGAGAGCGCCCCCAAAGGAGAGGGGGGAACGGGGTCCTCGCTTATGGTGACTACCATCTATTTCGGCGGCGTACTCGGAACTGCGATCTATGCGATGCTCTTCACGTTTTCAACCGCGAATGCCGGTGGAATTGTTGCCTTTACCGATCTAGATTCTGTAACATTCCTGACCGGTTTCCACATCACGATGGCAGCAGGTCTCGTGCTTTCGATTGTTCCGCTGTTGCTCTCGGCAATCGTACCGGATGAGAAGAAAACCGCATAACTCTCAATGGACACCACAGCACCAGGGTGAAACCCAGGTAGAGTCCTAAAAATGAGAGTTAAGAATTCATCCGGTTTTTCCTCCACCACCAAGAAACATAATTAATCCGCCCGTCCAACCATTCCATACTCATGACCGCGAGCAGGATTCTTTTTATCGTTCTCGATGGAATCTCCGATCGCCCCTGTCCCGCGCTCGGGGGTACCACCCCGCTTGCAGCAGCAAAAACACCGGTTCTTGACAAACTTGCGCAGGAAGGCTGCTGCGGCATTATGGACACGATTGCACCGGGCATCCGCCCGGGTTCTGACACCGCACACCTGGCACTCCTCGGGTATGATCCCTACAAGTATTACACCGGCCGGGGACCGCTCGAATGCGAGGGCTCGGGCATCCATATGGAACCGGGCATGATCGGTTTCCGGTGCAACTATGCCACGATATCCAAAGAAGGGCTTGTCATCGATCGCCGTGCCGGGCGAATCCATGATACCGCACTTTTAAGTGCGGCCATACAAGACGGAGTTGACCTCTCGAAATTCGGCGTGGAGTTCATATTCCGTTCCGGTGCCGGGCACCGGGCCGCTCTCGCCCTCAAAGGTGAAGGAATCGGTCACTGTGTCACCTCCAATGATCCGAAGAAAGAGGGAGTAAAGCCACTTACTGTCGCTGCAATCAAGAAGACGCCGACCCATGAAAAGACCGCCGCTGTCTGCAATGAGTTCGTCCGGCAGTCCGCAAAGATCCTCTTTGAGCATGCAATAAACAAGGAACGGCTGGCCAAGAATCTCAGCCCGGCAAACATTGTGCTGATGCGAGGGGCAGGGGAGATGGGAACATACGAACCGTTCTCCACAAAATACGGCCTCTCGGGATCCGTCATCTCCGCAGCGAGCCTCATCACGGGTATCGGCCGGGCAGTTGGCCTCCCGCATATCGAGGTTGCAGGTGCCACCGGCTCGCAGAACAGCAACGTGGCCGGCAAGATCTCGGCTGCACTCAATGAGTTGAAGACCAAAGAGTTCGTGCTCCTGAACATCAAGGGTGCAGATGAGTCCGGCCATGACGGGCTCGCGGAGCAGAAGCGGGATTTTATCGAGAAGATTGACCCCCTGTTCGAACCACTGCTGGGTCTTAAAGATACGATCATTATCATCTGCGGGGACCATTCGACACCGTGCACTATCAAGGATCACAGCGCCGATCCGGTCCCGGTCCTGATACGGGGCGACGGTGTCAGGATGGATGAAGTATTCCGCTACGATGAATACTCGTGTGCGAAAGGCGGTCTCAACCGGATCCGGGGAACCGACCTGTTACCGATCGCCCTCGACCTTATCAATAAATCACACAAATTCGGTGCCTGAAGGGCATTTTTTAAAGAGGATGAATGAGAGACCGAGCCGTAAAAAACTGGCATAAACATTGCCTGCTTCCTGATGGCACCGAGCTGCAGGAGCACAGCATAAAAACCGACCGGGATATCGTGATCGGGGAGTTCTGCCACATTGACTACGGCCTGAGGGGAGCAGACGTCTACGTAGGCGAATCTTCAAAGATCAGCGAGTATGTCTGGGCAAATGGTGACGCACGGATCGGCAACCTCTGCGAAATTGGCAGCGATGTCATCGCAAAACAGGATGCGTACATTGGCGAAGGTGTGAAAATCAACGGCAGGCTGGTGGTTTCCGGCACCCTTGATATCGGTGAGAAAGTCGAGATTAAAGAAGGGTTTGAAGCAACAGGTGCCATCGAAGTGAGAAACCCGATGCCGGTCTTCATGTTCATCCTTATCTATTTCATGACGATGTTAAAGATCCAGAACGAGAAAGAACTCGATCGGATTATCGATAATCTCTTCTCAGAGGATGAAGGAAAGAAAGAGATCCCGCTCATGATCCCTGCCCGCTCGAGACTCAACATGAAGGTATTTTCCGTACCCTCCACCATGAAGATCGGAAAGAACTGCCGGCTCCACGGGAATATCCGGGCGGGTTCAATCGATGTCCAGCAGAACACGGTCATCTTCGGAAGCCTGCGGGCAAGAAACCAGATCAGCGTAGTTGAAGGGGTTACTATCCACGGTAATGTGGAGAGTGGCAGTACGGTCTATGTGAAAAAAGGGGCCCACATACTCGGCAATGTTATTGCAAAGGCGATTGTGCTCCACGAGGATGCAAAAATTGACGGAACAATTCAGGCACCGCACGGGATGCGGATCGAGAGAGGAATATGAACATTGCAGAAATTTTTGAGCTCGAAAACCTTCGGTTCGTCGAACCGTCGTTTGCTGATCTTACCGACAACAGGTACAATGCCCTGCTTGCGGAACATGATGCCAGGGAAGGCCGTCTCTTACTGGATGAAGCAGAAGAACCGTTAGCCCTCGCATTCCAGGGTGCGGATGGCTGGGTTGCCGGATCATTTCTCTGCCGGAATCCTTCGGTCCCCCTTATCGACCTGTTCGAAAGCGTTAACGGTGAGATCTTCCAGGAGAACCGGGCGGTCTTTGCCGCAGCAGTGCGGGAATATTTCAGTAATGTCCTGACCGCTGAAGTCCCCCCATCAATCGAAGATCTCAACCCCACCCGCCGCGGAATTCTCGGCACCCTGATTGAAAATATCTGGGGTAGCGGCAGTGGGGAGACTTGCGTTGACTGCTGCTGTGGGTCGGGTGTCGGCTCGCTGGTACTCCGGGATCTCTCGTACTCTCCCCTTTCCTATGATAACGATGCGTCGCTCCTGTCACGGGGACTTTTTACGGGAAGGCTCCTGCCCGGAGAGACGATGTGCATCAACGCGATGATTGCCTCGCAGTATGTGGAACCTTCCCCCAAGGGTATTGGGATCATGATGGGCGAGTTTAATAGTTTCTCACAGGAAATGTGGGAAGCGATCGTGAAGGAACTCTTTACTGCAACTAAGGAAACGTTGATCACGGTCGGAACTGAACCTGAGGCCCGGCTCGTGGCCGCATGGGGCGAGGAGATGGGACGTACAGTTGATGTGACAGAGAATCCCAAGGATCCCATCTACGATCTCTGGGTGTGCGAAGCGCATATTGCGTAAAAACTTTTAAAAAAAGATTATTCCGGGGTCTGGACGCGCTTTAACTGCTTGCTGACTGAATTCCCGGTCTCATCCACATTCTTGAACGGGGGGGTGCATGAACGTATTCCCCGTTTCTTCGAGAACATCTCATCCGGATTGAGATTGTCCCCCGTAAGTGTCCGGGTCAGGTTGTGGAGATCCTTTTTAACCTGAGATTCCTGCTCTTTACGTTCCATAGATAGTAATGATCTGTTGTGAGGATAAAGAATTTTGTGAATATTTTATCCGGCTGGAACTCACGGGGGGCGAACTCACGGGCGCAAAAACGGTTATTTTCTTGCGGCGTCCAGCATCAACCGGTAAAACTCGTCCGGCATATCAGCCATTGGCACGTGAGATGACGGCAATTCAATGTAGGTCCAACCATTTTTTGCAGCAGCAATTTTTTGCCGGGCTCCAATGGTCACATCTTTAAATTCGCTTTTTGTGCAGAGAATATAGGTTTTAGGCAGCGGATCGATGTTCGATGCATCAAACTGTAATTTTTCTACGTACGGCAAAGCCGGTTCCGGCAAAAATGGCCGATTACCAGATGAGGCAGGCAGTCCCTGGTTAAGAAGGTCATAGAGTGATTCTCCCGGATCAGGCAATGCGGCATCGAGATATACGAGACGGTTGATCCTGTCAGCCATTTTATCGGCAACACCGGTGATAACCATCCCGCCATAACTGTGCCCCACAAGAATAACATCCCGTAAGTTATTTTCGGTTATCAACGAGCAGACCTGCCCGATATGATCGATCAGGTGGCATCTATTCTCGTCCATGAGAGTTGGTGCAAAAACACGATGATTGTGTGACCTGAGCGTAGAAACGGTCCCGTCCCAATATCCGGCTCCCAGATAACCGTCTTTCGTATGAACAGGATCTCCAATCGTTAGTTTGTTCCATGTTTCTGTCGACATGTTGCCGCCATGAACGAGGATGTACGTTGCCATTTTGAAACTCTCCTAATCTGATAATCTCATGATGCGTTATTTTTTGATTCTATTAGAGGCTGTTCAATTAAGGATATCATAAAAAATTCAACCACACATGATTTTTTCGGGCCGGGTATTCCCAATGAGACGGTATGATTGGGGAGTTGGCCCGGCCTTGCGGTTGGTTATCCAAAATGCACATACACCACTTCATCGAGAAGGACACCATTTTTCGTAATGGCATTCTTATGAATTGCTTCCTTAAGAAAACCGCATTTCTCCAGAACCCTCATTGATGCCGGATTGTTGGAAAAAATTCCTGCCTGGAGCCGGACGATGTCATACTGTTCAAAAGCGACAGGAACAAGCGAGCGAACTGCACCGGTTACGATACCATGCCCCCAGAAGGACTCTGACAGCCAGTAGCCGATCTCGGCCGATCGGTGTTTGACATCGTCAAGCGGGTGAATACCGATGCCCCCGACAGCTTCACCATCGACTTCTATTGCCAGGAAAAGATCCGTGCTGCTGCCGGTAGCCTTGCTGATAAACCGGTTTGCATCTTCCAGCGTATAGGGGAAGGGAAATGCATCACGCATCGACGCAGCAATCCGGGGATTATTGGCATGCTTCGTTAAGGACCCGGCATCGTGCAGGTTCCAGTCACGGAGGGTGGAACTCGGTGTGATAATTCGCATGATAAGGATGAAATTACGATTGGAAAGTTATGGTATTTAAGGACTTGATAATCTCCTTCCGGTCTCCGGTTGGCAGATGAAGAGTGACCGTCAAGGATACTCGGGCGTTTGTCATGAGGATTTGTTTTAAAATAGCATTATGACGAGATCCGGCCGGGTCCGCGAGCAGTTGTGCAACCGTGGATAGGTGTCGTGTGAGGAGGCTCAACTCACGCTGTAAAAAAATCAGCTCTCCCTGAGCACTCGCTCGAATGGCGCTACCATATGGTGTTTCATATCAGCAAACACTTTTTTCCGGAACCCGGGGATCCTTGTTAACGGGATGAGGAGTGCATTAAACAACCGGGTCCTGAGGTTGGCCTGCGGGAAATCAAACATCTTATGCTTCCGGTAGTACCGGTAGTCTGCCTGGAATGCCAATCTCATTCCCCCGAAAATTCCATCACGGAATACCTTGTGGCCGCCAACTGCGTAGAAGGTGTGCGGGGGAATATACCCGGTTTCTGCACCCTGCACGAGATACCAGGCCATGGCATCGAGCAGGGTATCGAGTTCTCCGGTACCTGAAACCTCATCTGTGACAAACTGTGCATCGCACCCGTCATTGTCCGCCAATGCCACGAGTGCTTCTTTGAGGTGCGGGATCTGGTGGAAGGGGCCAGCGATTACAAAGCCTAACTGTTTACCTTTGAGGGCAGGGGTATGTCCCAGGAAAAAACTCCGGTCAAAGAACTGCTTCCAGGTCGATGAGAGGTACCGGTCATGAACTGAACCGGCCATGATAATAATATCTGCCGGTACCAGTTTGTTTTTGAAAAGATCTCTGTAACCATCAGTGTATACGCAGGTATTGTCATAGCCGCAATGGAGGCACCCGAGGCAACCGCCCCGGATATCCACGTCATGGAGGTTGATCAATTCAACTGAACCTGAAAAATCTTTCATGAGCCGGCCGGTCATTGCCGCAAGATTTGTTGAACTTCCATCATCATCCGTGAGTATGATAACTTTTTTTGTGCCAGTCCTCACAGGTTTTTGTCCCGTGCCCGGGATATACGACAGCGATGGCCACACAAGAGGCGGGTTCTCCCGCTGAACTGGCCGTTTTTCCTGTACTGAGGAAAAGAGGAGTGCGGTAAATTTTTCCAGCCGGTTTCGTTCCTCTTCCTGTAAAAGATCCATCATCTCTGCGGAGTAAAACCCGAGGTACCGCATGTCGAGGTCATCGCTTATAGCGTGAATATAGGCATGAGCAGTCTGGTCGAAGAAATGGATCGATGTCGAGAGCGATGCAGTATATTTACCGGAAAAAGCATCCTGTGCGTTGCGTTCAAAGATAAGTTCGATGAACCGCTTGTATTGTGCGGGTACGAGCAGGAAATAGAGTGGAAATGCCCAGAGCACGAGATCTGCAGATTGTATACGGTCAATAATTTTATTCCAGACAGCGGTATCCTTCTCAATTTTCCGGATATCCTGAGATATGTTGATAATTTCATAGGTCGGGTCCGCAAATTTTTTCCGGATATAGGCAACATACTGCATCGTGACACTCACGTCACCTTTCGGGCTGCCGTTCAATACCACAATTTTCATGACTTCTTCCTCATTCTTTCCTGTATGTTCATCAGGTTTTTCCTGCACGCCGGATTATAACGACTCCGGCTGCCAGAGACCGATTGCGTTTCCTTCGGAGTCCTGGATAATCGCAACCTGCCCTACGGTTTTTACCTCCTCCTTAGACCGTACGATCTTGCCGCCCAGCGTCTCCACTTTTACGAGTATTTTATCGATGTCATCGACCGTGACGAAGTTGATGATGGGCTCGGTCATCTGCCGCTTGTACAGCAGTCCCATGTTCATTGTTCCTTCCTTTGAATCGCCGGTAATGATGTCCTGGAACTGCACCGAGGCCATCATGGCCGGATCCATCGGGGTCCGTGTCGGTACGATATTCCACCCAAGCAGGGAGTGGTAGAAGTATTTTGCGCGATCGATGTTGTCGGCAGGGATCTGGAAGAAAGCAATGTTTGCCATGGCCAGTGATGTATTGCGAATCATATTTAGGGTTTAGGGTATTTTTTCTAGGAATTCAGACCCGGTTCTTCTCTCACTTTTTTCCCGGAAAATCCATCTGAATACCAAGAACGCCATTTATTATCTGTCACACCAACAACAGAATTGGCACACCTATGTCTGACATCATGCGTATCCTCATTCTCTTTATCGTTATCGCAGCAATCGTTTCCTCAGGGTGCACGCAACTCGTAACATCACCGCAACAAGCGGGGGGCAAAGGGCCAAATCCACCACCCGAAGAAACCAGAGCAGCCCTCCAGCATATCATGGACACCGGTATCCACACAGCTGGCATTCCCGGCGCCGTAGTCGATATCGCAACCCCAAGATGGACATGGAACTCCGCTGCCGGGAACGCATCCCCGATCACCGGAGAAAAGGCACAACCCAATATGCGCTTTTTGATTGCGAGCGTCTCGAAGACCTTCACGAGCGTTGCGGTCCAGAAACTTGCAGAAGAGAAGAAACTCTCGCTCGATGACCCCATAGAACGCTGGCTGCCGGCCGATCTGGTACAGAAGATCCCAAACGGCCGGGTTATCACGATCCGACAACTTCTCGACCACACCAGCGGTATCGCGGATTATGACGAAAACTCCATCATTCTCAAGGAATACCAGAACCCGGATGTCCCGGTAACGTACCAGGCTGCTATGGATCAGGGCCTCAGGGCGAGCCCGCTCTACCCGCCGGGAACGAATTACACCTACTCGAACGTGAATTATATACTCCTCACGCTTATCATCGATAACGCAGCCGGGGTC
Source organism: Methanoregula sp. (assembly GCA_041645055.1). GTDB lineage: Archaea > Halobacteriota > Methanomicrobia > Methanomicrobiales > Methanospirillaceae > Methanoregula. The sequence continues at coordinate 53,417 of JBAZQT010000002.1, forward strand.
CCCTACGAGGACTACGTGACCCGGAATATCTTTGTTCCTGCGGGCATGAACGACACGTTCATCATGGAGACAAACCACATCCCCGGGCCGCACATGACTGCTACCCAGCGCGGAGAGAATGGCACGTACGTAGATTTCTCCAACCTGTATGTCCAGTTCGATCGCGGGGCTGGAGACATTGTGAGCACACCTGCCGATCTCAACCGCTTCCACCGTGCACTGCGCGAAGGAAAACTGATCAGCAAATCGTCGTTTGCCACCATGGAAAAACCATCGCCACAATCCCGCGATCAAGGCTATGGTCTCGGATATATGACCGGATTCAATGCAGCCTCGAACCTGACCTTGCAGGGTCATGGGGGTGGATACCCGGGTTCGTTCACGCTCTGGGACTACCTCCCCGAAAAAGATACCTACGTTACCCTCAACCTGAATTCAGCCGATATGTCAACAGACAACCTCAAACTGGTCCGAACGGCACTTTTAACGTATTTGAAGAACGGGACTTATCAGTGAGATGATGTATCCTCACACCATTCTTTTTTATGCACGGGAACTGGTGGCAGCACCTCCTTTGTCCGGGTGCCCGGAGAACCGTCTTCGGATATACACGTACCGGCAATAACAATATACCATAAATGAGATTTTTTCGTCAAAGGGCTTTGAAAAGGTAAGGTCCATCAGAGCGGATACCTAAAAAAGAATCAATATCCGGTCTTCACAACCGGGTTTATCCCGATATCAAGGTATTGGCCTTTTTCCCGGGTGAACTGTGGCCACGTGACATTGCTGCCGGACGGATCGCCATTCTTTGCAAACCGCACCCATGAATCCATCATCGTATCGGAGACCCGGGCGCCCACGGGATCCGGCACAATCGCGGCAGGGCGGAAGAGGAAGAAGAGTTCTTCGCCATGGAATGCGCCAAGCGAACTGTTCGGCAGCATCACATACGAGAACCGGTACAGGTACGTGTTCGGGTTCAGCTGCGATTGCGACCCGGCAACAAACTCTGCTGCAGCACTGAAATCAATATCCGTCATGATCCGCCCCATCTGGTGCTGGACCTCTTCTGTTGTTGTGGCCGGGTATTTTTTTAGGACTTCCGGGGCATACTCGCCGAAGCGAGACCGGATATAGGTGTTGTATTGGGTAACATTCATCCCGGTATTTGCGGCGAGCGTAGAATCTTCATTAGTGTTGGTCCCGATAATAAGGGGAACCGGGTTCTGTCGTTTCTCAAAGAAGATCTTCTCCGGGTCCTCAGGGATCAGCCACCCGTCAACAGTAGGTTTGAACCGGAGCGTGTGGACCTTCCAGAATGCCGATGCCGGATCGGGTGTTGCATTGACAAGGGTCCATGCATCCAGGCTCCGCATATTCCGAATAGCGTCCGGGCCTTCATACCCGAGGCTTTTTGCATATTCTATGCCATACTGTTCGGCTTCCGCCTTCGAGCTGATGATATTTAACGCAGACCCGTTTGTCCACAGGGGACCGCTCTCGACAATTGCCTGCCGGTACAGCCCCCTCGTGTCATTGGCCGCGAGATGGACTAGAACACTTGTAGCACCGGCAGATTCCCCGAAGATCGTGACGCGATCCGGATCCCCGCCGAATCCCGCGATATTTTTCTTTACCCACTGGAGAGCAGCAGCTTGATCCCGCAATCCATAGTTGCCCGAAGAGTTATTTGGGGACTCGTTTGCGAGAGCAGGATGGGCCAGGAAACCGAGCGGTCCAAGGCGGTAATTCAGGTTGACGAGAACAACGCCTTTCTTTGCAAGGCTTGTCCCGTTATAGAGAGGTATGGAGCCCGCTCCCTGCAGGAACGAACCGCCGTGGATGAACACCATGACCGGACGTTTTTCATCCGGGTTCCGGGCCGGGGTCCAGACGTTCAGGTACAGGCAGTCCTCGCTCATATTCCCCGGCTGGCCATCTGCAGATCTATCTGACTGGACAACCTGCGGGCATGCCGGCCCATATGTGGTTGCCGGGCGGGTATCCTGCCATGGCTGGGCCGGTACCGGCGGTCTCCACCGCAGGTCACCGGTCGGTGGCGCTGCGTAGGGTATGCCGAGGTAAGCCCGGATACCGTCAGAGGAGGTTCCGGAGACCGGGCCGGATTCTGTCCGGACGATGTTGGAGTCCGTAGCCGTACTGGTGCATCCAGTGAGAAAAATGAACCCGGTAAGAAGAAATACAATCATTACAGGACAAAGGGAGAGTCGATAGTTACGAATCATAAAAAATTCACCATTGTATGTCTGTTTGGATGAAAGTGCTTTAAGGATTCTCATAGGATCCCGGCGAATGGATCCGGGGTGCTGACCAGAAAACTGGTACCACATCTCATTGTGATCTCTTGCGGGAGGGGTTTGGCCAGGAAATCCTGACTTGTACCTGACACATTATTGACGTGTATCTGGTATCATCCTGTAGCAGTCTTTCGGCACCAGGATTTCGAAACGTGCCCCTTTTCCCGGTTCACCGGTTTCGGTGATGGTGATACCGGTAATCGAGAGGATCTCGCGGGTGAGGAAAAGGCCGAGACCGGTATTTTTTCCGTAGCCCTGCTCGAACAGGCATTTTTTATCGTTGCCCGGGATTCCCACCCCGTCATCCTCGCAGGCAATCACGAGCCCCGAGACGGTTTCATGGGAGGTTATGCGGATAGTCTTCATTGCCTGACCGCCATATCTCAGGGCATTATCAATCAGGTTATAAAAGACCTTTTCGAACAGGGAATCGGCATAGATTTCAAGATCCAACCGGTCAACCTCCACTATCACACCCCGTATGGGCAGGGTGGCAACTGCCCGCTTTACACTTGCATTGATGTTCTGCCAGACAGGAGCAGTTGTCCCCATATCCTCGTAGATTTTTGTGAAATCGATCTGCTGACCCATTGTTTCAGCAATCTTCATCTCTTTTTTAAGATATTCTGATGCAGTGGGGATCGTATCGAGTTCTTCTTTAGAAAGCGCGAGATATGTCGAGAGGGCCATGAGCTGGTTCTTGATGTCGTGCCGGGTTATTGATGAGAGAATCGTGAGTTTTTTATTTACCCGGCAGAGTGCATCCTCTGCTGCCTTCCGATCGGTAATATCGGTAATCACGGATAAGAGGGCCGGTATCCCTTTGTCTTCAATCGGCACGGTCTTGATCAAGCAGTGCCTGATAGTGCCGTTCCGAAGCTGGATATCAATCGTGTTGAAGGGGGCCGGTGCATCTCCACTACGAAGTGCATTGATATATGCCCGCGAAACTTCAGCACTCGCTGCTGTCAGGAATGAATAGATGGATTTTCCCACAAGGGTTTTCTCGAACGGTCCCAGGAGTTGGGCCGCTGCAGGATTGGCGTACTGTATGAATTCCCTGTCGTGAATGAGAATATAATCAGGGAGGTTGTTCGCAAGGTTCCGGTACCGCTCCTCGCTTTGCCGGAGCTCGCCCTGGGATCGGGCCATATTGAGCATGAGGAAGGAAACCGTGGAAACGATATCCATGAGGATCGTGACGACAAAGAAGATCGGGTTTACCGGATCCGGACCCCCAAGCGAATGGTCGCCGGGGGTGATGATCGCGTTAACGGTTATCAGGGTCCAGAAGAATGCCGTGACCAGGAGGGGCGTCGCAAAGCTGTACCTGAGCGACCGGGTTTCCGGTTCCCTGAACCGTATCGCGATAAGGGATGTCGCAACAAAGCTGGGGACAATAAGTAATCCTATGATCACGCCACGCATAACAGGTGAATCGACACGGAACGTATACCAGAGTAACGCCAGAGCGGCCGGTATCAGGGTGCAGTAAATGATCCGGGGGAGCGCCCGTGACCGGAAATATCTCCCGGTACTGTCCAGCCGCATCATGACCGACAGCACGATCAGAAGATCTGCCACCGTTGAGTAGAGCAGGACAGGTAGGGATCCACCGATCACGAACAGAAAATACCCGCAGGACGTGACCAACAGGGAAAGCATCCATGTCCTGAACCCGTCATGGGTCTTTTGGGATCTCCAGAAGGTAAAGAGCATCAACGTGAGGACTACGTTTACGAGAAACAGGATCAGAAAAAGGGTTATGATATCGGGTGTCCACATGGTCACACACTCCGCCCGGTGTTACCTCCCCGGACATTATTATTGACTTACAAGGGGAGATTATATTCCTTCTGTTGTTATGAATATTCGTAATGTATCTGCGTAAACCCCCACAAAAAAAGTTCTTGAGGAGGGTACCCCCATGGTTCATTTTGTTTTTTCAACAGCGGGAGATAACCTTTCTCTCCGGTAATCCAGAAAATATTACGCTGGATTTGAACCAGACCCGGTAATACTTTACTTTTCAAAGAAATAATCTGTTATGCGATATCATTCCCGGAAAATCGGAGTTTTTTTCCTGTTCCTGCTCATCACCCTTCTGCTCCTGATATCATCAGTCCAGGCTGCAGAATCCTCACCCTCGCTTTCTCCTGCGCTGAACTCCTCACCGGACTCTCCTTCCAAAATGGAAATCTCGGTCTTTGTCAACTCTATCGACAACCTCGATATGGTCCGGGGAACCTATACCATAGACAGTTATCTCCACTTTCGGTGGACGGATCCCCGCATCGATAGCGCCAACTTCGAGTTCATGAACGGTGTGCCCGCGCCCTATGCAGATTCAGTGAAAAAAATGAGCGAGAGCAAATCCGGGCCAGTAAAGGAAGAATGGTACCGGACCAGGGCTGATTTCAGAATCATCCCCAATAACATGGATTACCCCTACCAATCCGGTATCCTGCCGATAAAGTTCGAAGATTCGATCCACAAAAGCTCGCAGCTCACGTATGTCCCCCTGATAGAAGAAAGCGGGATTGAACCCGGGTTTGTCATTCCTGGCTGGAAATTAGGTACCCCAACGTTCTCCGTCACCGAACACACGTATCCCGGGAACGAGACTTATTCTCAGCTTGCGTACAATATCCCGATAACAAATGACGCGTTAGCCTCACTGATCCAGACCGTTGTTCCGCCCCTCATCTTCTGTTTTATCGCCGCACTCTCCTTCACGGTCCAGGTCACTGAAGGTCCTCTTGTTGCCCTGCGGTACTCCCTTACAACAAGCATGTTCATCACCGCGGTGATGTACCACTTCAGCCAGTTCGCCCTGGTCCCGGGTTTCGGGGTATTCAAACTGTTCGACAAATTCATGATAGCAGTATATCTGTTCCTTTTAGTGACGATCATTGTCACCACCTTATGTTATGTGGCTGAGAAACAATGGGAGAGGCCCGAACTAGTGAAACCCATCAACCGGTGCGGCATGGTGGTGACAATCATCCTGCCGGTCGTTTCATTCTGGCTGCTCCTCGTGCGGTTATAAAATCCTTTACGATGTAATCCAATGAAAGAAACAGTGCCGGGAATAACCGTATTCTTTTTTTTACTAAAAACAATCATTCCGGGTTTGGCCAGAGCCGTCGTTTTTGAGGATCGGGAAAATTCGCGAAGTGGGCTTTTGAGAGAGTGAGTGGTAACGGGAATGGATGAGAGAAAACTATGGCCCGGAACAATCACGGGTACATCACCGAGCATTTCCGGGTTTTTTCGTAAAAAGGAGAACTTTCCTGTCACACCACTACCCGCTCTTCACGGACTGCCGCCGATAGGCAAGCCCCGGCAAGGCAGAGAATAATGCCGATGGAAAAGGCAATGGAAAAGCCCGTAGAAAGAACGTCAGGCGATGCAGCGATAACATGCCGGTAGGCCATCATCCCTATAACAACCTGGACAACAATAGTGCCAAAGATTGCAACACCGAAGACCGATCCGGTATTACGGATGGTCATCATAACGCTGGAGGCTACTCCCTCTCCCTCTTTTCCCCCGGAACCGAGGATCTGGCTCATGTTCGGGGGGAAGAAAAACCCTATGGCAATCCCGATGAGCGCCATTGCGCCGATGATAAAAAGAAGACCGGTATTCGGTGTAAAGCACGAGAAAAGGTACATCGCAGCAGCGGCGAGGATGCAGGCACATAGTGTGGGCAGGCGTGAGCCGTAACGATCCGACAAGCTGCCGGAGACCGGGCCTACCAGCATCAGGGCGATGGCCGGGATCGCAAGAAGGAATCCGGCAGACTCCGCTGACCTTCCCTGTACGATTTCAAAGAAGAAGGGGAGTAAAAAGATCAGGCCGTTATAGACCATCATGATCAGGAGTCCGGCTGCATTGCCGAACAGGTAGTTGTGTGAGGAGAACAGGCGCATATCGACCAGTGGGGCTTTACAATGTTTCTCATGAATAAAGAACAGGACCCAGAAGAGCAGGGAAGCACAAAAGCTGCCGAGAATAATTGGCGATGTCCAGCCGAGTTCGAGCCCCTGGTTGAGCGGAAAGAGAAGGGTGGTGAGGGCCAGGAGGATCAATGCCGCACCGGCAGTATCAAACGCTGCATTTGATGTGGACGGCACATCTGCGGGAAGGTACCGGGCTGCGAGCAGCACAGCAATAATACCGACAGGCACGTTGATGAGGAAGATCCAGTGCCAGCTTATGTGCTCCGTGATGACACCGCCAAGGATGGGACCTGCTGCAATGCCCAAAGAGACAACCGTTGCAAGCATGCCGAGCGCCCACCCCCGCCGGCTTGCCGGCAGATAAATCAGGATCATTGCCGGGGCAAGAGCTTCGAGCGCAGCGCCGCCTATCCCCTGCAATGCCCTGAACGCGATGAGCTGGTAGATGGATTCGGATAACCCGCAGAGGAGTGACCCGAAAGCAAATACAGCAAAACCGGCAATAAAAACCCGCCGGAAACCATAAAGATCCCCCAGTTTGCCAAAAACAAGCAGGAGGCTCGCCAGAACGAGAAGGTACGCAAGAGAGACCCATGAGACTATGCTGATATCAACATTAAAGGAAGAGGCAATCGTGGGAAGCGAGATGTTAACAATGGTTGAGTCTAGGGATGCCATGAAGGCAGCAAACGAGATGATAAGAAGGGCGATACGGTGTTCACGGGTGATCTCTTCCAGCATCACGGGCATGTAATGGAATATTTGTAAAAAAATGTTTAAAGGTAACGGTCAGTGAAGACTGGGGGTGGTGATTGCATGCCGTTTGGCAATAGCCGGTACATGAAGGACACCGGAACTTGCGGTTAACGGAGATTTTGGGATTGTGATTGATACCGGAATGGGCTGAGGGATTCCGGGGGAAGATCGGTTTTTAACCTGCGAATTGTAATGTGCTCCCTACATGCACTGGCAGAAATTACTGAAAGCCAACAGGACAATCAGGAGACCGTACATTTCTTTTTTTTTCACGAAGGGGATATACATGAATCATGGATTGCAGTTCACGATTTTCCTGCTGATCCACTACCGGGCCGGGGTGTGATCACAAAGATGCACCGGCCATCCCCGGATGAATAACAGCGTTCCTCCACCACGGTGACCGGACATTTCAGGTGATATGAAAATATTGCGGTGAGCACCCCGATATCAAACACACAGGCGCCGTGGCCGGTTACCGGGAGATCCTCGCATTCAAAACAGCCATGGACTTCCAGCGTGAGCGGGTCAGTACCGGCAAGCGTGATCGCCCCAAGACCATGGGCCTGCCAGAACACATCCATATTTTTTACCACGTCTTCGACCGTGTCACCGGCAACCCGCGGGGCAAGAACCGTCCCCACCTGCTCACCGGTACGACCCAGCACCGGGTCGATATTGATCCCCATAACCATGGCCTGGGTCCGGAACGTCAGCACGCAGTAGCGGAAAAAAGAGACGATGTCATCATCAGAAAAAGGCTGGTCTCTTCCGGCACCGTGGCGATGGTGGACCGGGACTTTCACGTCCCGGTCAGTGTTGGTCAGCCTGCCGATGGCACTGGATGAGAGCGTGATCGTTCTCTTGCGGCTGTCGTGCGGATCCGGGAGCGAGGTAATGAGTCCTGAACGCTCAAGATCCCGGAGGTGTACCGATATCGTTGACTTTGCTTTCTGCGTGCGTTCCACGATCAGGTCGAACGGGACCGGACCGGCTGCCGCCAGCTCAAGGATGCGCAGTTTGATCGGACTGTCCACCGCTACAACAGTATCCGGTGTAGAAAAAAGCCGGACATCCTCATCATGTACTCCCGGTACCGGCCCCCGCTTGTTTTTCACACATACATTGTGCATCGCAATGTTCATAAAGATTGTTCGCATACAATAGAACATTCGTATCATTACGAACAATGTGATCATCATGAAAGCAGAATCCTACAAGATATCTGAAGGCGTGTACTGGGTCGGGTCACTGGACTGGGACCTGCGAACATACCACGGTTATACGCTCGATGGAACGTCATACAACTGCTACCTCGTCTTTGGCAAGAAGACCGCGCTCATCGATAATGTCTACCCGGGCCACTCGGCCCAGATGTGGGGACGCATTGCCGACGCGTTTGCAAAAGAAGGCAGGAAAGAACAGATCGATATCATCGTGCAGAATCACGTGGAAAAGGACCACTCGGGCGCGATAGTTGAGATCCACAAAAAGTACCCGGCTGCACCGATCTATTGTACCGAGATCGCGGAGAAAGGACTTCTCCGGCATTTCCCGGCGCTCAAGGGTGCGAGCTTCAAACATGTAACAACCGGAGAGACACTCGATCTCGGCGGAAAGACGCTTGCGTTTGTCCAGGCACCGCTCCTCCACTGGCCCGACTCGATGTTTACCCTGTACGCGGAGAAAGGAATACTCTTCCCGAACGATGCGTTCGGCCAGCACCTCTGCTGTGCAAAGCGGCTCGATACCGACATTCCCGAACACGTCCTGATGGATGCAACACAGAAGTTCTACGCGAACCTCATCGTGCCATTGACACCGCTCTTTTTAAAGAAGGCAGAAGAACTGACCGGCCTTGGCCTGATCGAGAAGGTGAAGATGATCGCACCGGCCCATGGCCAGATCTGGACCAATCCCATGAGTGTGATCGGCGCCTATGTTGGTTGGGCGTCGGGTTCGTCACGGAAGAACAAGGTGACGATCATCTACGACACGATGCACGGGTCAACAAGGATGCTCGCCCATGGTCTTGCCGAAGGGGTTATTGCGGGGGGCTGCGATGTGAAGGTTTTCAACCTGCATGACGATGAGCGGTCCGAGATTGTCAAGCATATCCTCGATTCGAAAGCAATCATGGTTGGCGTCCCGACCATCAACGATATGCCTTATCCCAGTATCGGGGATCTCCTGTACTATCTCAAGGGCCTGCATTTCAACCGGACCGGCGAGCGGTTTGCGCTGACTTTTGGATCTATGGGTGGCAAAGGCGGGGCGGTGAAGATGATTGCCGATGAGTTAAAGACCGCAGGGTTCACGATAGTCGGCTCGCAGGAAGTCCTGTACGTTCCGGACGCATCCGAGCTTGACACTGCATTTGATGCTGGAAAGGCCATGGCAAAGCGCATTACCGGATAAATTTATTTTTGCTGCCAAACCACAGTCGTGGGGTAAGGATGCGGGAATAACCGCAGCCGTTTTTTCACTCATCATCAGCGTTATGTAAGTACCGGGCATACTCTTGTATATCCTGGGAGCCCGGTGATCCCATACGAGAGGAGCACCGCAAAGTCCCGGGAGTACGGATTGCAGACGTGCCAAGAGCTTTCGAGGAAAGCAGCGCAGAGAAACATTCTCAGCACGCTTCCAAGGAGTACAATTTCTTCATCACAAAAGGTGCATCATGTTCGGGACACATAATTTAGAGATTTTTCTCTTCGCCGGGATCGCACTCAACCTGATCCCCGGGCAGGACACGCTGTACATTCTCGGCCGCAGCATTGCGCAGGGGCGAGTGGCCGGCATAGTGTCTGTGATCGGCGTCGGTTCCGGTTGCGTTATCCACATCCTTGCCGCGACCATCGGACTCTATTCTCTGCTGGCGCTCTCACCGTTCACGTTCACGGCGATCTGTCTCGCGGGAGGAATCTACCTGATCTACCTGGGCATCATGACCGTCGTTGGCAGGAAGAAGGCTGTGCCAGCCTTCACATTTGGAAATACGCCCGAATCAAAATGGCAGATCTACCGGCAGGGGGTACTTACGAATCTCTTAAACCCGAAAGTGGCACTCTTCTTCCTTGCATTCCTTCCGCAGTTCATCGATCCCGTATCGAACCTTGGATGGCTCTCCTTTCTCTTTCTCGGGCTCATCTTTCTCTGCACCGGGACAATATGGTGCCTGTTTGTTGCTGTCAGTGCATCGGCCATCGCAGATACATTTCGGGACAATCCAAAAATCCAGAGGGGTTTTGATTATTTTACCTGCATCCTGTTCATTGGACTAGGAATCGGTGTATTGATTGGGCGTATCTGAACTGATCTTTCATGATCTCGCTATCCCATGAGCTGCTATGCAATCGTGGGCCGGTGATCGCATGCCGTTTGGCAATAGCCGGTACATGAAGGACACCGGAACTTGCGGTTAACGGAGATTTTGGGGGAGAGATCGGTATCGACTGAACATTAACAAAAAGGAAAGTCGGGCGGGAAAATGGCAGATACATAGCGTTAAAAATATTGTAGCGTAATATTCACAAAAGTTCTCGGGCCTGATCCAGATGACAAAGATAAGGCGGGTCCCTTACCAATCTGCCATTCAGCAGAACCCTGGCACTTTTTGCCTGAAAGCAGAGGGGGATGAAATCGTATGCAGTCGTGTAAAATAACAAGTTGTGTCCTGGTAATCTGCTTAATCCTTACCGGATTTTTTTTCCTGGCAGGATGCACACAAAAGGGACCAGATGCCGGCGTGGTGAAAACTGATTCCGGTGTTGTGAAGACAGACGCCGGCTCGGTTTCAGGGTTACCGCAGGGCGGACTCCGGGTTTACACCGGCATCCCGTTCGCAGCTCCCCCGACCGGCGAGTTTCGGTGGAAACCGCCTGCGCCGGTCAAACCCTGGGACGGCGTGAAGGAAACGAAGATATATTCACCGGCCTGCCCCCAACCGACTGCTGCTGATCCTTCCCTGAAAATGAGCGAGGACTGCCTGTATCTCAATGTCTGGACACCTGCAAAGAATGCCGACGAGAAACTGCCGGTCATGGTCTTTTTCTATGGCGGGGCATTCGGAAAGATTGCCGGCTCCATACCGCTGTATAACGGCACAGCCCTTGCAGAGAAGGGAGTAATTGTCGTTACGACCAATTACCGGGTTGGGGCTCTTGGGTTCCTTGCCCATCCCCAGCTCGATAACGAGTCCCCGTATAATGTATCAGGCAATTACGGGCTCCTTGACCAGATTGCCGCCATGCAGTGGGTCCAGCGGAATATCGGGCAGTTCGGCGGCGACCCGTCCCGGGTGACTATCTTCGGGCAATCAGCAGGCGGGGAGAGTGTCCTCATCCACCTGGTCAGCCCGCAGAGCAAAGGGCTGTACCAGCAGGCAATTGTCGAGAGCGGTACGTTCTGGACGAAGGGGGCGGAGATTGATGCCCTCAATTCCAAAGCCGATGCAGAGCAGCTCGGTGAAACGTACGCACAAAGCCTCGGATATTCCGGTCCGGATGCTATTCCGCAGATGCGGAAGCTGAGTTACCAGGATCTCACCAATGCCACACCTTGGCCGGCATCCCCGTTCCAGATGGTAAACTCCCGGCATTTCGAGCCAACGATTGACGGCTGGCTCATCCCCGATTCCCCGGACACCCTTTTCCGTCTCCACCGTGAGAACCCGGTCCCCCTCATCATCGGGACCAATGCCGATGACGGGACTACACTTGCCGCCGATGCAAACATGACCGCTCCGGAATATAGAATATTTATCCAGAACCGGTTCGGCAAGGGTGCAGATTCTGTTCTCCTAAAATATCCAGCCAATTCGACTACTGATGTCCAGCTCCGGCTTGAGCGAATCATGACGGATTATGACTTCACTGATGCTGCGAAGTTTGTTGCGGGTTCAATGGCAGACCTGAACCAGAGCACCTACCGGTACCAGTATTCCTATGTCCTGCCCGGGCAACCCTATGGGGCATTCCACGGGAGCGAGACTATATTATTATTCAAAGTCCCGATTCCTCCGGACCCGGTGAATGAGGCAGTCTCAGATAACCTGATCGATCTCTGGACCCGGTTTGCAAAGACGGGAGATCCCAACGGCGGGATGAATGTTACGTGGCCGAAGTACACCCGTGACGGAGGCAGGTATCTTGATATCGGGGTTGTCCCCCTCGTGAAAAGCGAGTAAGAATTCGCACTTTTTTTCCGGTAAGAAACAATACGCGGACCGGGTCTGGCTGATACCGGCGTTTTTGTGGCCCGGTGAAATTCACGATATTGCCTTTTGGAACGGTACCAGAATGGGCTCAGCTAATCCGGAACCGGAAGGCTGACCCCACCCGTCCCCGTTGGAACGCAGGGACTGGCCGGTCTTTTCAAGAGGAGATCCCCGTGGGCCGGGTGTAGCTCCCTGCCGGTCCAGGGGATGGAAGCAAGGCTGGACTTATGTGATCGCAGAAGGAGGCGAGACTCACGCAAGAGCAAAGGGATATGCGAGGAATGGACGAGTGTGTGTCCAGCGGAAAGGCGGGGGAACGGTGAAGAGATTTGGAACCCCCCCATAAGGTTTTTTTTAGTAATGAACTGGACCGGGGAACGGAACAAATGATCAAGCTACAATCATGATCCGGACGGATGGGAACTTCCTTCTGCCGGCCGCAGGAGTCCCTTCTGCAGAATATCGTTAACCAGGGTCTTCAGACTTTCATAATAATCCCGGATTGCAGAATACGGCGCGGTTATGGGTTGGGGAACCGGAACGAAGACGTCGGGTGTTATCCGGGTCAGTATTGCCGTTGGCGATTGTGTAACTGATCCGGAAGGGAGGGAAGTTATTGTGGTTCCGGTATCCGCCGGAAGGGTTGGCGGTTTTGTCCCGGTTTCGTGAGGTCCTGCGGTCTGGTAGCATTTATCTCCGGAAAAATAAGGATAGCCTTTCGGACAGCAGTGGCCAGCACTTGTCGTATATTTCTGGAATCCTTTTTCGCACTCATTACAGGTCCTGTCATAGTAAAACGAGTGGTCCCCCGGACAGCACTTACCGGATGCCTCATCGTAACTGCTCCCTTTCTGGCACTTCCAGCATTTTCCATCAAAATAATACGGGAAACCGTTCTGGCAGCAATGGCCGCCACTTGTGTCGTATGTGGAATATCCCTGGGCGCACTGGTAGCACCGGCCATTATAGTAATACGGCGTATCTTTCGGGCAACATGTGCCGGATGCTTCATCGAAACTGCTTCCTTTCTGGCACTTCCAGCATTGTCCATCAAAATAATACGGGAAACCGTTCTGGCAGCAATGGCCGCCGCTTGTGTCGTATTTTGCATAGCCCTGAGAGCACTGGTAACACCGGCCGTTGTAATAATTCGGGTAATCAGAAGGACAGCACATGCCGGATGCTTTATCGTAGACACTTCCCTGCTGGCATCGCCAGCATTGCCCATTAAAATAATACGGGTATCCTGCCGGGCAGCAATGTCCTGCACTCGTCCCGAATTTGTAATAGCCCTGCGAACACTGGTAACACTGGCCGTTATAATAAAACGGGTAACCATCCGGGCAGCACTGTCCCCCGCTAGAATCATATTTGGAATAACCTGAGGAACACGAATGGCACTGGCCGTTATAGAAGAACGGGTAACCGTCCGGGCAGCACTGTCCGCCGCTTGTCGTGTAGATGTGATATCCCGCATTGCACGAAGGGCCGCTCACGTAATAATAATCTGATCCTCCCCCGGATGTCCCGCCACCTCCGCCTTCATCAGGGCAGGGTGCACCGTTGGTCAGCATGACACAGTGCCCCGGCCCGACCGGAGGAACATCCAGATCGGCAGATACGGGAAGAATACTACAAAAGATCAGGAAGACAAGTCCCATGATAACTAATATCCGGATTTCCAGTCTATGGAAAGTATTCCGGTTCATTTTCTAAAACCCCAATCGGGCGATATGTGTTAATTCGATTTTTGATACATAAAGGTATGGACACAGGGTCTTGGGACGGATCCCACACAATAGGGAGAGCCATAATGGAAAGTCCCTTCAGAACAAAGGGGTGAGAGGGGCTGGCCGGTCTCGTGTGACGGGGCACTCGGGACCGGTGATCGCATGCCGTTTGAAAATTGCCCGGAACAGGAACGGGCGGACTGGCACGAACCGGACCTTTTGGGAGAGTGAGCGGTCCCGTAATTGGTGGGGGATGACTGGAGCTTATATCACCTTCTGGTCGGGGAGATCATCAGCGACGTAGTAGCAGAACATTAACAGTCCGAGCCCAGCTAGGGGGATACCTTGCCGGATAGAGAAAAAGAAATTATTTATTGGTATAACAGGATTACTGAAGATATGAAGTCATTTCAGCGTTCCATTCTCCTTTTCGCAGTCCTGATTTTGACCCTGTTCGTAGCAGGATGTACGAGCAGTGCCCCACAGACTGTCCCGCTCACGACAACTCAAGTTCCGACGACTCCCGCTTCACCCGGGAATGCTCTGGCATCCATGACTGAATATCCCAATATTATCGGGGTTTGGATATCCGATGATGAGGCCGGGTATTACCTGAATACCACGATCCAGCCGGTCACTATCGGTAAGAATACTTGGATCTTTACCTCGCAGCACGGCCATATCGCCGAGGGGTACAAGGTTTTCAAACAACCGGATGGCAGCTTCGCAAACCAGACCCTGGTTGGTATTTTTGATCCTGACGGTAAGTCTGTCTACATGATCGATCAGCCGGGTGGATGGGCAAAAGGGACGATTGTTGGCCCGGATACCATGTTCCTTGTGCTCACTCATACCGGGGGCAAGGATACGGGCGGAAATGCATTTGCAATGACTATGACGTTTCACCGTCAGAAATCACAATAATTTTTTTTGTATCCGCATTTGCCCATTACGAACCGTGCTTCCTGATCAGAAGGCCCGGGCCCCACTCTGTCCCCTCAGAAACCGGGGGATGGCCAGGTCTCCGCGTAACGGTCCAGCCTTGAGCCGGTGATCGCATACTGTTTGACAATTGCCCGGAACATGAACGGGCACCGGGACGGGCACTAATTGGTTTGTGGAGACCGGGAAAATAAAAATAAATAATACTGCTTATGCCACAGGGCTTTAAAAATTGCGGCAGTAAAGCCAGTCCCGTTTTTTAATCAGGCCGCGGGGGCGGGGACCACGAAGAATGTAGCGTACCCGTTACCTATGTTCCTCGTCACGTGGCCCTTGCCCGAAGTATCCTCCAGCAGGACGAGGTCCCCCGGTCCCAACCGCCTGACCGTGCCATCGGTCGTCTCCATTTCCACTGCGCCCGACATAAGGGCCAGGAACTGCCGGGTGGGACAAGGGTGCCAGTCGCCGATCCAGCCGGGCTGAAATGAATAGAAGCGATACTTCGACGCGGGTTTGTCCACGGAGATGTGGAACGGGGGAGCGGGGGGCGCTCCCGTCGCGAGATTCTGTTCGACCGTTACGGTATCAAAGTGCGAACCACCCTGTGCGTCTGCATATAATCGGTGATACGTCACACTGGTGAGACTGGGCGAGAATTTTTGAGCCATGGTTTGTGTTTCTCCGTATGATATGCGGGATGAGATGCTTCCCGAAGAGAGAATAAACAGAACGATGAGGGATAAAGGTTACGAAACGGCTTAGAGTTTTATGAAATACGCAATTTTTTTACAACATCATACTAAATCGGCTTGTCAATGGAAAATTGCACCGGGCCTTTCCCTTCTCTCCCGCAAAAAACCCGGGGGGCTCTACTTAGGCATAGTACGGGACGGGGCTCCATGGAAGAAGATCGCGAAGGGGACGGGTGTGGACAGAAAACCAGGACATTCAGAACCATACAGGATTTTCTCAGCAGAGTTAATTATCGGAAAGAGAAGAGATCTGTGAGATCGTAATATGAAAAAGTCACTTCCCATTATTCTGGCCGGTCTTGTTTGTGTCATGGTGATCGCTGCCGGTTGCACAAGCTCTTCCGGTACGGTACCTGCAACAACACCCACTGCCAAGACCGTTACCCCGATGCCATCTGCCCCAACAGCTGCACGAACAACCGCGACTGCATCTACGGCAACGCCCTGGTCCGGAACCTGGGCTACGACATATAATTTCGGGGAAGCCGGACTCTTCGTCGAGGTTTTTTCAATTACCCAGACGGGTTCTTCTGTGACCGGGACCTATAGCAGCGGCGACGAATGCGAAGGCACGGTCAACAATACCGCAGACAAATCCATTTTTACCGGCAACTGCTACGGCACAATCAACGGTACCGCAGATGGAAACAAGCTTACCGGTATCTGGTCCGACACTGACAATACCGGGACATATACGGGATGGTTCACATTTGAGCTGTCAGAGAATGGAAGATCGTTCCACGGCCATTGGGTTGACGCAGTTGATGGTGTCGGGGCCTTGAAAAATACTACCCAGTTCTGGAATGGTGTAAGAGTATAATCCCGGGGGAACATTCCGGGATCAGATATTCCCCCATTTACTACTGTTTTCCCGATCAGGGTTTCTTTCGCAGGTACCGGAAGCCCGGCCCCCACCCCTCCCGCTGAAACCCGGGGGCTGGCCAATCTCACGTAACGGCCCAGCCTTGAACCGGTCATCACATGCCGTTTGACAAATGCCCGGAACATGAACGGGCACCGGACCGGGCACTTACCGGAGATTGTAGGGGTAGGGAGGCTCGATACACACGATCGGGAAGAAGAGAGATGATCATTAAAGATCACGACCACAAAATACTTGGCGCCTTGAATGTCACGCATCTTATCAAAGGTTCAGGTTTTTTTCATGAACAAATCCTCTTCGGGATGCAGACAGCCGCATCCCCATACACTGAAACAACTTGGCTGGACTGACGAATTCTCCCAGGCTTTCTCGAAATATTCCGGCCCTTATATTCCCGGGCGAGTGGCCTGCCGGCAAAAAACAGTATGGGAAGTATTCATCGATAACGGATCAGTTATAGCCGGGATCTCCGGGGCTTTGCGACGTCTCGATCGCTTTCCCGCAGTTGGCGATTTTGTCGTGCTGCTCCACCAGCCCGAGGCCGGCTCCTCAACGATCGTTGACATACTCCCACAGAAGACCGTGTTCACGCGGGGTGCATCAGGGAGGGAAGGAACCGACCAGGTCATTGCGGCGAACATTGATACGGTTTTTATTGTAACTGCAGCCGGTCATGACCTCAACGCCCGCAGGATCGAGCGGTACCTTGCCATCGCCCATGCATCCGGTGCACGGCCGGTGATCGTGATCAACAAATCCGATCTTGCGGACGACCCTGCATTGCTTACGGAGGATATTATTCCGGTCGCATCCGGTATTCCGGTTATTCCTGTCAGTGCAATCGGTGGTGAGGGGATCGATAAGCTTGAACCCTATCTTGCACCGGGCTCAACGATTGTCCTCATCGGCTCCTCGGGTGTCGGCAAATCGACGCTGATCAACCGGCTGCTCGACCAGCCAATGCAGGAGACAAGCGGCATCCGGGAGAATGACGGGAAAGGTCGGCATACAACGACCGTCCGCCAGCTCTTCATCTTAAAGGGCGGGGCACTTATGATCGACAACCCCGGGTTGCGGGAAGTTGGCATCGGCACGGCTTCTGCCGGCATTGCCGAAACATTTTCAGATATTCTCGAACTGGCTGAAGGCTGCCGGTTCTCGGACTGCCGGCACGAGCAGGAGCCGGGCTGTGCTGTGCGGGAGGCCGCAAGCAAGGGGATCCTCCCTGCATCCCGGCTTGAGAATTATCACCGGCTTATGCGGGAGCTTGCATTCGAACAGGAAAAATCAGAGATAGGACTTGTCCGGATCGAGAGAAAACGGTGGAAGGCGATAAAGATCCAGGCCCGGGATATTAAGAATGCAAAAAGCCGGTTCTGATGCCGGTGTTTTTAGGTTCGGAGAAATTTACTGAGGGGGGCTTTAGGAGCGGTACCGGAACAGGTTCAGTTCCTCCGGTACCGGAAGGCCGGCCCCCACCCGCCCCCTCCTAAACCCGGGGGCTGGCCGGTCTCTCCGCGTAACGGTCCAGCCTTGAACCGGTCATCGCATGCCGTTTGGCAATTGCCGGAATATCAGAACCGGTTAAGAGTTGTGCGAGAAATGCTTTTTCATTGAACCTCCAATAATAGTTCCGGAGGGATATAATGTCCGATAAAAAACAATCACAATCCTGTATACGATCCGGAATTCTCCCTTGCGTGGGGATACTCTTTGTTGTACTGCTGAGTGCCGGATGTACCGGTGCATTTTTTGGCATACAGAATACCGTTCCGGGGACTGCGGTTTCGCCAGGTACTGCAACGAATCAGACCCCCAATAACAACACATTTGATCATCAGATAACGATGCAGGTTATTATGGTGGACGAAAATGCACATGCTGAATATGCAACGATCTGGCTTACTCCATCTGCACGCATTTACACACTTGGAAAAAATATTCCCGGCTACAAGACATATATCGGTTTAATGGAACAATCCAAAAAAGACGGCTCGCTCCTTACTTTTACGCTTGATACTAAAGATTCTTCGATAATTAAGAGTGTTGTTAAAGGCGTGCAACCAACCTCTTCTTCAAATGAAGAGAAGGCAGTGCAAGTAACGCAACCAGCATTGTAGTAAATCAAGCAAATCAGATAACAATGAAGGTTATCAGTTTATGAAAAAAATCATTATCAATTTTCTTTTTTAGAGATTTCAAAAAAAATGAAAAAATGCTCTGTGTCCTATCCAGAAATAATTTCACAAAACTATCAATACCCCTTGTGAGGAGATTAACTAAAAAAAGATCCAGGGGATCATCTGTCAGCTGGAGAGGGGGAAACATCCGGAAGAGAGCGCGGGATTTATGAAAGTCCCGCGGAGTGGAGGGGCGTGTTTTCGGTGGGGGGGTGCTGGGTAAGCGAAGGGGAGGGGCTCAGCTCCACCGGTACCGGAAGGCCCGGGCCCCACTCTGTCCCCTCATAAAACCCGGGGGCTGGCCGGCTCCCGCGTAACGGACCCAGCCCTGAGCCGGTCATCGCATGCCGTTTGACAATTGCCCGGTCCATGAACGGGCACCGGGACACGGGCAGTTACCGGAGATTTTGGGAAAGTGAGCGGTACCAGAATGGGGCCAGCTAATCCGGAACGAGTCGGGTGCCATGCAGGGCATTTTTGAATTTGCAACAAATTTTTTACAGGATCTGAACAAACAGATACTGTGATTATTTCGATTGATAAATCGAGACGATTATTCGAAACGATTATTCCAAAACTGTTTAACGGGAAACTTATTTTCATTCTGATTCTTATTCTGGCAATTGTCGGAACATCGCCCGTAAGCGCAGCAGCAATCGACGGTGTTATCGGGTTCCGGTGGAACACATCAGATCCGTCCCCCCGGTTGTATCAGATAGATTCAGACGGGGCGGTAATTCCTAATGCGTCCGGGGACTGGTTCAACACTCACCCGCCGTGGAGTGGCATGAAAACGGTTGTGGTAAATGCAACCAACACTACACCGGTTCTCTACGGCACAAACAATCGTGGTGACGGATTAGATTTAACCGGCACATACGGGGATGTGATGGTAGAGATCCCGCTATTTTATACGTGCAGTACCTATGCCAATGGGAATTTCTCTTACTGGATTTCCCCCACGGCACAAGAAGCACTCCATTATACCGTTGCACCGATGTTCAACCAACGGGGTACCGGAACCGAAGCGGGAACAGCAGCGGCATACTATTACGTGGGCAGATACGATGCGAATCTGGTTGGCAGTAAATTACAAAGTGCAACCGACAAATTGCCCGATGTCTCGATGACTATCGCTTCCGCACGAACGTATGCTGAAAACAAAGGTGCCGGGTGGGGTATAACCAACGTCTGGACGTTATCAGCGTTACGACAACTGTTCTATACCGAAATGGTTACCTTAGACAGTCAGACCGCATGGACAGGATCGAGAGGAATTGTCGATACGGGTGGCTCCAACCCTTCAAAAAGTGGAGCGGATAGCATCGATGCAGCAATCTACACAATTAATGCCACGGGTAACGGGACGGGTCTCTATGGTAACACCCCGGTATCCTACAGAGGTATTGAAAACCTGTGGGGTAATGTCTGGCAGTTCCAGGACGGGTTTACCGCAACAACAACCGGTTCTAATGTAATTAATGCAACGGGATTGGGACTAACCGGTCAGGCAACAACATTTGCCATTCCCTTGGGGGTAAACGACAACCAATCTGTCGGAGCACTTCCCCCAGAAG